>DATAIT010000084.1 GCA_036262515.1 Acidimicrobiales bacterium
ACCCGGAGGCAGAACCGAGAAGCGCTCCGCCGGGTCTGCCCGAGCGGAGCGTTCGCGTGAGACAGGCGAACTTCGACATGGCAAGCAAAGCGATCGTCGGCGAGAAGCTCGGCATGACGCAGGTCTGGGACGGCGAGAACCGCGCCGTGCCCGTGACCGTCGTCAAGGTGCCGCCGGTTCGCATCGTCCAGGTCAAGACGACCGAGCGTGACGGCTACTCCGCTCTGCAGGTCACGTTCGGGACGGTGAAGCCGAGCCGCCTCTCGAAGCCGAAGGCGGGCGTGTTCGCCAAGGCCGGCGTCGAGCCAGGGCGCCGGCTGGTGGAGCTACGGGTCGACAACGCCGAGGGCTACACGGTCGGCCAGGAGCTGACCGTCGCGCTGCTCGCGGCGGGCGACAGGATCGACGTCACCGCCGTGAGCCGGGGCCGGGGCTTCACCGGCGCCATGAAGCGTCACAACTTCAAAGGCCAGGGCGCCTCGCACGGCAACCACAAGAAGCACCGCTCGCCCGGCTCGATCGGCGCCTGCGCCACACCGGCGCGGGTGTTCAAGGGCACGCGCATGGCGGGCCAGATGGGCGCCCAGCAGGTCACCACGCTGAACCTCGAGGTCGTCGAGGCGGACGGCGAGCGCGACCTCCTCCTCGTCAAGGGCGCCGTGCCCGGCCCCCGCGGCGGCCTCGTGCTCATCCGGGGCGCCGTGAAGGGTGGGAAGTGATGGTCAGCGTCGCCGTCCGCAAGGTCGACGGGTCGTCCTCCGGCACCGTAGAGCTGCCCGACGCCGTGTTCGGCATCGAGCCCAACGTGGCGGTGATGCACCAGGTGGTCACCGCCCAACTGGCCGGCGCCCGCGCCGGTACCCAGTCCACCAAGACTCGCGCCGAGGTGCGCGGCGGCGGGGCCAAGCCCTGGAAGCAGAAGGGCACCGGCCGGGCCCGCCAGGGCTCCTCCCGGTCGCCGCAGTGGACAGGCGGAGGTGTGGCCCTCGGCCCCAAGCCCCGCAGCTACAAGCAGCGCACGCCCAAGAAGATGGTCCAGTTGGCCCTGCGGTCCGCCTTGTCCGACCGGGCCGCCATGGAGCGGGTCGTGGTCATCGACAGCTGGGGCTTCACGGCGCCGAAGACCAAGGACGCCGTCGCCGCGCTGAAGGCCCTCGGCGTCGACGGTCGGGTGCTGGTGGTGGTCGGCCACGAGGACCAGGTCGCCCGCAAGTCGTTCCAGAACCTGCCCGACGCCCACGTGCTGCTGGCCGGCGAGCTCAACGCCTACGACGTGCTCTGCAGCGACTGGGTGGTCTTCACCAGCGACACCCTGCCCACCGGCGCGCCGAAGATGCCGGCCGACGACGGAGGCGAGGACCGGTGAAGGACCCCCGTGACGTGATCCTGCGCCCGGTCGTCTCGGAGAAGTCGTACGCCCTGCTCGACAACGGCGTCTACACCTTCGTCGTCGACCCACGCGCCAACAAGACCGAGATCCGCCAGGCCGTCGAGACCATCTTCAACGTGCGGGTCACCAACGTGAACACGCTCAACCGCAAGGGCAAGCGCAAGCGCAATCGGCGCTCGGCCACCTTCGGCAAGCGTCCCGACACCAAGCGGGCCGTCATCACCCTGGCCGGTGACGACCGCATCGACCTGTTCGAGAGCTAGCAGGGAACGACATGCCTCTTCGCAAGCGCAAGCCCACCAGTGCCGGCCGCCGATTCCAGACGGTCTCCGACTTCTCCGACATCACGCGCGACCGGCCCGAGAAGAGCCTGCTCGGACCCAAGCCGCGCACCGGCGGCCGCAACAGCTACGGCCGCAAGACGGCCCGCCACCGCGGCGGCGGGCACAAGCAGCAGTACCGGGTCGTGGACTTCAAGCGGAACAAGGACGGCATCCCCGCCAAGGTCGCAGCCATCGAGTACGACCCGAACCGCAACGCCCGCATCGCCCTGCTGCATTACCTCGACGGCGAGAAGCGCTACATCCTGGCGCCGGCCAAGGTGGGCGTGGGCGACCTGCTGCAGAACGGGCAGGGAGCCGAGATCCGCGCCGGCAACGCGCTGCCGCTGCGCTTCATCCCCGTGGGCACCACGATCCACAACGTCGAGCTGAAGCCGGGCGGCGGCGGCAAGATGGCCCGCGGCGCAGGCATGAGCGTGCAGCTGGTGGCCAAGGAGGGCGACTTCGCCACCCTGCGCCTGCCCTCCACCGAGATGCGCCGGGTCCCCATCGACTGCCGCGGCACCATCGGCGAGGTCGGCAACGCCGAAGCCGAGCTGGTCAAGATCGGCAAGGCCGGGCGCAACCGCTGGAAGGGCGTGCGGCCCCAGACCCGCGGCGTGGCCATGAACCCCGTCGACCATCCCCTCGGCGGCGGTGAGGGCAAGTCGTCCGGCGGTCGCCATCCGGTGTCGCCCTGGGGCAAGCCCGAGGGTCGCACCCGCGATCAGAACAAGGAATCCAGCAAGCTCATCGTCCGGCGGCGTCGCACCCGCGGCGCACGGAGGTAACCGGCATGCCCCGCAGCCTGAAGAAGGGTCCCTTCGTCGACGACCACCTGCTCAAGAAGGTCGACGTGCTCAACGCGGCCAACGAGAAGCGCGTCGTGAAGACCTGGTCCCGACGCTCCACGATCATCCCCGACATGGTCGGCCACACCATCGCCGTCCACGACGGGCGCAAGCACGTGCCCGTCTACATCACCGAGTCGATGGTGGGCCACAAGCTGGGCGAGTTCGCCCCCACGCGGACGTTCCGGTACCACGCCGGACAGGAACGGGCGGGGAGGCGCTAGTGCCCGGTCCCAAGACGAACGAGCGCGAGGGCACCCGCGCCGTGCTGCGCAACGAGGGGGTGTCGGCCTACAAGGTCCGCCCCGTCCTCGACCTCATCCGCGGCCAGGACGTGGCCCTGGCCCGTGACACCCTCGACCTGTGCGAGCGCGACGCCGCCCTGCTGGTGGGCAAGCTGCTCACCTCGGCCGTGGCCAACGCCGAGAACAACGACGGCATCGACGCCGAGGAGCTCTACGTGTCGGCGTGCTACGCCGACGAAGGCGCCACCGCCAAGCGGTGGCGGCCCCGTGCCCGCGGCCGGGCCACGCGCATCCGCAAGCGCAGCTGCCACATCACCGTGATCGTGAGCCGCCTCCCCGAGGACCGGCTGAACCGGCTGCGGGCCCGCCAGGCGGCAGAGGCCGGCAACCGCCGGGCCCGCCGGGTGGCCGGAGGCCGCCAGGGGCGGCGGGCCCGCCGCGACGAGCAGCGTCCCGGCACCGCGCCGGCGCCGGAGACGGCGACCGCCGCGCCTGCCGCCGAGCCCGATGCGCCCGTGAAGCCGACCGAGGAGACCACGGCGGCGACGGCGACCAGCGGGGCCGGCAGCGCCGAGACCACCACCGACGAGGCGACCGGCGACGACACCGCCACCGACGACACGGCCACCGACGTGACGGCGACCGACGACACGACCGCCGATCCGGCGACCGACGACGAGAAGGACAGCTAGATGGGCCAGAAGGTCAACCCCTACGGGTTCCGGCTCGGCGTCACCACCGACTGGAAGTCGCGGTGGTTCAACGACCGGGAGTACAAGGACCAGGTGGTCGAGGACTGGAAGATCCGCGACTACCTGATCAAGCAGCTCGAGCGGGCGGCGGTCAGCCGTGTCGAGGTCGAGCGCACCCGTGACCGCCTCCGCATCGATCTCCACACGGCCCGGCCCGGCATCGTCATCGGCCGTCGCGGCGCCGAGGCCGACCGCCTGCGCACCGAGCTGGCCCGCATCACCAAGAACCCCAAGGTCCAGCTCAACATCCAGGAGATCAAGCAGCCCGAGCTCGACGCCGCCCTCATCGCCCAGGGCATCGCCGACCAGCTGGCCGGCCGCGTGAGCTTCCGCCGAGCCATGAAGCGGGCGGTGCAGACGGTGCAGAAGGCGGGTGCCCAGGGCATCCGCGTCCAGTGCGCCGGTCGCCTGGGCGGCTCCGAGATGGCCCGTCGCGAGGCGTACCGCGAGGGCCGGGTGCCCCTGCACACCCTTCGGGCCGACATCGACTACGGCTTCCGCGAGGCCAAGACGACCTTCGGGCGCATCGGCGTGAAGGTCTGGATCTACAAGGGCGACATCCTCCCGTACAAGATCTCCACCGAGGACAAGATCAGCCGCGAGGCGGCGATGGCCGTCGGCGAGACGTCCGGCCAGGGACGGCCGCGCCGGATCATCTCGGCCGGCGGTGGCCGCCGCCGGCCCGACCAGGGCGATCCGGGCGCCGAGCCCGCGGCCGGTGGTGACGACGGCGCCGAGCCGGCCGAGACGGGCGACGCCAAGCCCATCCTGCCCGAGGTCGATCCCGACATCGAGCGCCTCCTGGCCGAGGAAGAGGAGATCGAGCGCCGTACCCGCGAGCACCACGAGGCGCCCCACTTCCGCAAGGAGACCGACTGATGCTGATGCCCAGGAAGGTGCGGCACCGCAAGCAGCAGCGGGGCCGGCTGTCCGGCATGGCCAAGGCCGGCACCACCGTCTCGTTCGGCGATTTCGGCGTGCAGGCCATGGAGCCGGGGTGGATCACCGCCCGCCAGATCGAAGCCGCCCGTATCGCCATGACCCGCCACGTCAAGCGCGGCGGCAAGGTGTGGATCCGCGTGTTCCCGGACAAGCCGGTGACGGCCAAGCCGGCCGAGACCCGCATGGGCTCCGGGAAGGGCAATCCCGAGCACTGGGTGGCCGTCGTCAAGCCCGGCCGCATCATGTTCGAGCTGGCCGGCGTGGGCGAGGACCTGGCGCGGGCCGCCATGGAGCGCGCCATACAGAAGCTGCCCATCCGGGCCCGGTTCGTGGTGCGCCACGAGCAGGAGGTGCAGATCTGATGGCCCGCTCGAAGTCCCAGGACCTGCGCGACATGGACGTCAACGAGCTCGAGACCCGGCTCACCGAGGTCAGGCAGGAGCTGTTCAACCTGCGCTTCCAGCACGTCACCGGCCAGCTCGACAACTTCGCCCGCCTGGGCCAGCTGAGGAAGGACGTGGCCCGGATGAACACCATCCTCCGCGAGCACGAGATCGCGGCCGCCGAGGCGGCCGAGGGAGCCTCCCGTGGCTGACGCACCCGCCGCACCCGAGATCGGCGCACGGGCCGCCCGCAAGCAGCGCGAGGGCACCGTGGTGTCGAACGCCATGGACAAGACGGCGATCGTGGCCGTCATCGACCAGGTGCGCCACGCCCGCTACGCCAAGACGGTGCAGCGCACGAAGCGCCTCTTCGCCCACGACGAGGACAACGACGTCAAGGTCGGCGACCGCGTTCGCATCCAGGAGACCCGGCCGCTGTCGAAGCTCAAGCGCTGGCGCGTGGTCGAAGTGCTGGAGCGGGCCCGATGATCCAGCAGGAGTCCCGGCTGCGCGTGGCCGACAACTCCGGCGCCAAGGAAGTCCTCTGCATCAAGGTGCTGGGCGGCTCCAAGCGCCGCTACGCGTCCATCGGCGACGTGTTCGTCGCCACCGTGAAGGACGCCATCCCCGGCGCGGCGGTGAAGAAGGGCGACGTGGTCAAGTGCGTGGTCGTCCGCACCAAGAAGGAGAAGCGTCGGGCCGACGGCAGCTACATCCGCTTCGACGAGAACGCCGCCGTCCTCATCAACGACCAGCAGCAGCCGCGCGGCACCCGCATCTTCGGTCCCGTCGGCCGGGAGCTGCGGGACAAGAAGTTCATGCGGATCATCTCTCTCGCCCCCGAGGTGTTGTGATGAAGCTCAAGAAGGGTGACCGGGTGCGGGTGCGGGCGGGCAAGGACCGAGGGAAGACGGGCGAGATCATGCGCGTCATCCCCGGCGACAACAAGGTGATCGTCGACGGCGTCAACGTGGCCAAGCGCCACCAGCGGGCCACACGGGCCACCATGCAGGGCGGCATCATCGACAAGGACATGCCGATCCATGCGTCGGCGGTGGCCATCGTGTGCCCCACCGACGGCCCGACCCGGATCGGCTACCGGTTCGAGGACACCGCCGCCGGCCGCCTGAAGGTCCGGATCTGCAAGAAGTGCGGAGGTGACCTGTGAGCGCCACGGCCACGCCCACCCGCCCGGTCCCGCGGCTCAAGCAGCGCTACAACGACGAGATCCGGGCACAGCTCAAGGAGACCCTCGGCCTCGGGAACATCATGGAGGTCCCGCGCTTCGAAAAGATCGTCATCAACATGGGCGTGGGACGCGCCACCCAGCAGCAGTCGCTGCTCGACGGCGCCGTGCGCGACCTGACGATCATCGCCGGCCAGAAACCTCTCGTCACCAAGGCCAACAAGTCGATTGCCGCCTTCAAGCTGCGGGAGGGCAACTCCATCGGCGCCAAGGTGACCCTCCGGGGCGACCGCATGTGGGAGTTCCTCGACCGGCTCATCAGCCTGGCCATCCCCCGGATCCGCGACTTCCGCGGGCTGCCGTCGAAGTCCTTCGACGGTCGCGGCAACTACACCTTCGGCGTGACCGAGCAGTTGATCTTCCCGGAGATCGACTACGACAAGGTCGACGCGCCGCGCGGCATGGACATCACCGTGGTCACCTCGGCCCGTACCGACGACGAGGGCAGGGCGCTCCTCGCCGCCTACGGGTTCCCCTTCAAGCGTGAGGATACGTAAGTGGCGAAGAAGGCACTCGTACAGAAGCAGCAGCGCAAGCCCAAGTTCAAGGTCCGGGGCTACTCCCGGTGCCAGCGGTGCGGCCGCCCTCGTGCGGTGTTCCGCAAGTTCGGGCTGTGCCGCATCTGCCTGCGCGAGCTGGCGCACGCCGGCGAGTTGCCCGGCGTGACCAAGGCATCCTGGTGAGAGGGGGACTGCGATGACGATGACCGACCCCGTTGCCGACATGCTCACCCGCATCCGCAACGCCAACACGGCCATGCACGACACCGTCAAGATGCCGTCCTCCAAGGTGAAGGAGGCGCTGGCCGCCATCCTCCAGCGCGAGGGCTACATCGACGGCTACGGCGTGCAGGACGACCCCGGCCGGCCGGGAAGGGTGCTGGAGATCACCATGAAGTACTCGCCGGACCGGTCCCGCACCATCTCCGGCATCCGGCGCATCTCCAAGCCCGGGCTCCGGGTGTACACCAAGGCCGATCGCCTGCCGCGCGTGCTCGGCGGCCTGGGCGTGGCGGTCCTCTCCACGAGCCAGGGCCTGATGACTGACCGCGAAGCCCGCCAGCGGCGAATGGGCGGCGAGATCCTCTGTTACGTCTGGTAGGTCGGTAGCGATGTCACGAATCGGAAAAGCCCCCATCCCTGTGCCCGCCGGCGTCGACGTCACGCTGGCCGACCGGCGCGTCACCGTGAGAGGGCCCCAGGGCACGCTCGAACGCGAGCTGCCCGGCTCCATCACGCTGCGCCAGCAGGACGCCACCCTCGTGGTCGAGCGCCCGGACGACGCCCGCCAGAACCGGGCCCTGCACGGCCTCACCCGCTCCCTGGTGAACAACATGGTGATCGGGGTCACGACCGGGTTCTCCAAGGACCTCGAGATCGTCGGCGTGGGCTACCGGGCCACGGCTCAAGGGCCCAACAGGATCGAGCTGGCCCTCGGGTTCAGCCATTCGGTGCCCGTCGACGCTCCCCCGGGCATCACGTTCGAGGTGCCGATGCCCACCCGCATCACGGTGAGGGGCATCGACAAGGAGCTGGTTGGCCAGGTCGCGGCCGACATCCGCAGCGTGCGCAAGCCCGAGCCCTACAAGGGCAAGGGCGTCCGCTACGCCGGCGAGGTCGTCGTGCGCAAGGCCGGAAAGGCGGCCAAGTGAGCAAGCCGGAGGCGACCGAACCAGTGGACACGGTGGCCGCGCTCGTCCGCACCGCCAGAGGGACGGTGCTCTGATGAGCGCCAACAGGCAACGGGAGCTGCGCCGCACGCGTCACCGGCGCGTGCGCCGCAAGGTGGCAGGCACGTCGGCCCGGCCCCGGCTGGCCGTGTTCCGGTCGTCGCGCCACATGGTGGCCCAGATCATCGACGACTCCACCGGCCGCACCCTCGCCGCCGCCTCCACCGTCGAGCCCGACCTGCGGTCCGGCCCCACCGGCAACAAGACGGCGGCGGCCGCCGTGGGGCGCCTGGTGGCCGAGCGGGCCAGGGCGGCGGGCATCGACACCGTCGTGTTCGACCGGGGCGGCTTCCTCTACCACGGCAGGGTGGCGGCAGTCGCCGATGCCGCCCGCCAAGCCGGCCTCACGTTCTAGAAAGGTTGTCGCATGGCTGATTCACAGTTCGAGGAGCGGCCCATCGGGCGCCCCAACCGCGTGGCCAAGGTGGTCAAGGGCGGGCGCCGGTTCTCCTTCGCCGCGCTCATGGTCGTGGGCGACGGCAACGGCAGGGTCGGGCTCGGCTACGGCAAGGCCAAGGAAGTCGCGCTGGCCATGCAGAAGGCGGCCGACGACGCCCGCAAGAACGTGTTCACCGTCCCGCTGGCCGGGTCCACGATCATCCACCCGATCGTGGGAGAGGCCGGCGCGGGCCGGGTGCTGCTGAAGCCGGCTGCCCCGGGCACCGGCGTCATCGCCGGTGGTGCCGCCCGCATCATCCTCGAGGCGGCCGGCATCCACGACGTGCTGGCCAAGTCGCTCGGCTCGTCCAACGCCATCAACGTCGCTCACGCCACCATCGCCGGCCTCAAGGGGTTGAAGTCGCCCGACGACGTGGCGCGACTGCGGGGCAAGTCGCCGGAGGAGGTCGCGCCGGCGGGGGTCCTGCGCGCCTTCCGTGACAGCAAGCGCGGCGCCCACGTTCCCCAGGAGGTGGCGTGATGGGCTCGCTCGAGGTCACGCAGGTCAAGTCGTCCATCGGCACCAAGCCCAAGCACCGCGGCACGCTGCGGGCGCTCGGGCTACGCGGCCTGGGCAGGACGAACACGCTTCCCGACCGGCCCGAGATCCGGGGCATGATCGCCCGGGTTCCCCACCTGGTCACCGTGAAGGAGGTGTCGGAGTGAAGGCCCATGATCTGAAGGCGCCCGCCGGATCCTCCCGCCCGCGCCGTCGGGTCGGCCGCGGCACGGGCGGCAAGGGGGGCAAGACCGCCGGCCGAGGAACCAAGGGCCAGGGCGCCCGGGGTCAGGTGAAGCCCGGCTTCGAAGGCGGCCAGCTGCCGCTCAAGCAGCGGATCCCCAAGCTCAAGGGGTTCAAGAACCCGTTCCGGGTCGAGTACGTCGTGGTCAACCTCGACGCCATCGAGGCCTTCGACGGCGACGTGGTCAGTCCGGAGACCCTGCGGGCCAAGGGCCTCGTCCACAAGCACGGACTCGTGAAGGTCCTCGGCCGTGGTGAGCTGAACCGGGCCGTGCGCGTCAGCGCCCACGCCTTCTCACGAGCGGCCGAGCAGGCGATCACCAACGCGGGGGGTAGCGTTGAGGTCCTCCCACCGCCCTTCGGCAACGGCCGCCCGGCGGCCAAGGGGAATGCCCTCACCAACCGCTAGTTCGGTCGTCCTCTCGAAGCCAGCAGGAGCAGGTGCATGCTCGGAAGTCTGAAGAACATGTTCAAGGTCCCGGACCTCAGGAACAAGATCTTCTTCACGCTGTTCATCATCTGCCTGTACCGGCTCGGGTCGCACGTCCCGGTGCCCGGCATCGACTTCGACGCCGTGCAGCGCCTGCAGGACGCGTCCAAGGCGGGCGGCGTCCTCGGCTTCCTCAACCTCTTCTCGGGCGGCGCCCTCACCCGTTTCGCCGTGTTCGGGCTCGGGATCATGCCCTACATCACCAGCTCGATCATCGTGCAGCTGCTGGGCGTGGTGATCCCCAAGCTCGAGCAGTGGCGCCAGGAGGGCGCCGTCGGCCAGCGCAAGATCACCCAGACCACCCGCTATCTCACCGTGGCCCTGGCGATAATGCAGTCCACGGGGCTCGCCTTCGTGTTCCACCGGGGTGGCCGCGGCTTCAACGTCAGCGGCGACCTCGACCTGATCCCGGACTTCACCGTCCCGCGCGTGCTGCTCGTGGTCCTGTCGATGACCGCCGGCACCGCCTTCGTCATGTGGCTCGGCGAGCTGATCACCCAGCGGGGGATCGGCCAGGGGATGTCGATCATCATCTTCGCCAACGTCGTCTCGGGCATGCCGGCCGGTGGCGCCGCCGTGCGGGCCGAGGGCGGCGACGTGAAGTTCGGCATCATCATCGCCCTCACCCTCGCCCTGCTGGTGGCCATCGTCTTCATCGAGCAGGGTCAGCGCCGGATCCCCGTGCAGTTCGCCAAGCGGGTGGTCGGCCGGCGGATGTACGGCGGCCAGAGCACCTACATCCCGCTCAAGGTGAACCAGTCGGGCGTGATCCCGATCATCTTCGCCAGCTCGGTGCTGTACTTCCCCGCCCTGCTGTCGAACGTCGTCCCGTGGGAGGGCGTGCAGAGCTTCATCGACAACAACCTGGCCCAGCCCACGAGCCTCACCTACATCGCCCTCTACGGTGTCCTGATCATCCTCTTCGCCTACTTCTACACGGCCATCGCGTTCGATCCGCATCAGCGGGCCGACGAGATCCGCAAGCAAGGCGGCTACATCCCGGGCATCCGGCCCGGGTTGCCGACGGAACGCCATCTCGCCGGGATCCTCAACCGCATCACGCTGCCGGGCTCGCTCTTCCTCGCCTTCATCGCCCTGCTGCCGTCGATCTTCCTCGCCACCTGGCACATCACGCGGTACCCCTTCGCGGGTACCACCCTGCTGATCGCCGTGGGTGTGGCGCTGGAGACGATGAAGCAGATCGACAGCCAGCTGATGATGCGGAACTACGAGGGCTTCCTGAAGTAAGTGGCCAGCCGCGGCCCGAGGCTCGTGATCCTCGGCAAGCAGGGCGCGGGCAAGGGCACGCAGTGCGTGCGCCTGGCCCGTCACTACGCCATCCCCCACATCTCGAGCGGTGACATGTTCCGGGCCGAGCTGAAGTCAGGTTCCGAGGCGGGCCACCGGCTGAACAAGTTCATGAAGGCCGGCGACCTCATCCCCGACGACGTGGTCATCGAGGTGGTGGTCCACCGCCTCGACGAGGACGACACCCGGAGCAATGGCTTCATCCTCGACGGCTTCCCCAGAACCACGGCCCAGGCGGAGGCCCTGTTCGACTACCTCGACACAGCCGAGCTCGACATGGCCATCGACCTCCAGGTGCCCACCGACGTGGTGCTGCACCGCCTGGCCGGGCGTCGCGTGTGCCAGGAGTGCGGGAAGAACTACGGGCTCGGGAAGATTCCGAAGACCGAGGGCACGTGCGACAAGTGCGGCGGCGAGGTCATCCAGCGGGAGGACGACACCGAGGAGGCCATCAGCCGCCGGCTCAGCCTGTACGAGCAGGAGACGGAGCCGCTCATCGCTTGGTACCTCACCCGCGACAAGCTGGTAACCGTGGACGGCCTCAACGAGCCCGACGTGGTCACCAGGCGGCTGGTGCGGGCCATCGATCGCCGCCTCGAGCGGGGGCAGGTCGCCACATGAGGCGCAACGCCGAGGAGATCGGGCGGATGCGACGAGCGGGCCGCGTCGTCGCCGAGATGCACGAGCGCACCCGCCAGGCGGCCCGGCCCGGAGTGACCACGGCTGACCTCGACCGGGTGGCGCGCGAGGTCCTCGAGCGGCGCAACGCACGCTCGAACTTCCTCAACTACCACGGGTTCCCGGCCGTCATCTGCACGTCCCCCAACGACATGATCGTGCACGGGATCCCGGGGAGTTACCGCCTGCAGGAGGGCGACATCGTCTCCATCGACTGCGGCGCCATCGTCGAGGGCTACCACGCCGATGCGGCGTTCACCATGCCCATCGGCGACGTCGACCCCGCCGCCCTCAAGCTCATCGCCGCCACCGAGGAGAGCCTGCGCAAGGGCATCGACGCCATGGTCGACGGCAACCGTCTCACCGACATCGGCCACGCCGTGCAGATGGTGGCCGAGGCCGGGGGCTACTCCGTGGTGCGCGAATACGTCGGCCACGCCATCGGCACGGCCATGCACGAGGAGCCCCAGGTCCCCAACTACGGCCCGCCGGGCAAGGGCCCCAAGCTCCGGGTCGGCATGGTGTTCGCTGTCGAGCCGATGGTGAACATGGGGGGGCCCGGCACGAGGGTGCTCGACGACGGGTGGAGCGTGGTGACCGCCGACGGCAGCCTCTCGGCCCATGCCGAGCACACCATCGCCATCCTCGCCGACGGCCCCGAGGTCCTCACCGTCCTCGGCTGACGCGTCGCGCCGGCGGCGCCGCTCCCACGGGGTCGCCGGCACCGCGAGGTGCGGGGTCCGGGCACTCGTGCGGCAGCGAGCCGGCGACTCCGGGTTCCGCCGTGCCCGGCGCGGCGCCCGCCGCCATCGCACGGGCGTGGTCGACGGCGTGGACGGCCGACCGCAGTGGAACCTCCCACAGCGCCCAGGTGAGTGCGAATGCGAGCACCATCAGGGGCACGGCGTAGAGGAACACGGTCGTTGGGCCTCCGCCGGCGGAGCTCGGCCGCGCCGCCGCCGTCGCCCGTTCCGGTCGGCACGACCGTTCCCACCAGCACCTGAGCGGGTCGGCCGATCGGGTCGGCTTCTCATTCTCGGGGCGGACGCGCTACGCTTGACGTTCGGCCCGGGCCTTGTTGGCGCGTTCAGCGCGGCCTGCCACAGCAACGTCACGTGCAACGAGGAGTTCCACCTGCCCAAGCCCAAGGAAGACGCGATCGTGCTCGAAGGCACGGTCATCGAACCGCTGCCCAACGCCATGTTCAAGGTCGAGCTCGAGAACGGCCACAAGGTGCTGGCCCACAGCTCCGGCAAGATGCGGATGCATCGCATCCGGATCCTTCCCGGCGATCGCGTGCAGGTGGAGATCACCCCATACGACCTATCCCGCGGACGAATCACCTACAGGTACAAATGATGAAGGTACGACCGAGCGTCAAGACCATGTGTGAGAAGTGCAAGGTGATCCGCCGACACGGCCGGGTCATGGTCATCTGCACCAACCTCCGCCACAAGCAGCGGCAGGGCTAGGAGCGCCAGTGGCACGAATCGCCGGAGTCGACATCCCACGGGAGAAGCGGCTCGAGATCTCGCTCACCTACATCTTCGGCGTGGGCCGCACCACGGCCAAGAAGGTGTGCCAGGAGACCGGGATGAACATCGACACCCGGGTGCGCGACCTCACCGACGAGGAGGTGGCGCGCCTGCGCAACTGGATCGACGCCAACCTCAAGGTCGAGGGCGACCTGCGGCGCGACATCCAGCAGGACATCAAGCGCAAGATGGAGATCGGCTCCTACCAGGGCATCCGGCACCGCCGCGGCCTCCCGGTACGCGGCCAGCGCACCCACACCAACGCCCGTACACGAAAGGGCCCGAAGAAGACCGTGGCCGGGAAGAAGAAGGTGCGCAAGTGACCTCCCTCCACCAGCAGGGGACCCCGTAGATGGCCAAGCCCAAGCCAGGCGGTCGGCGCCCGCGCCGTCGCGAGCGCAAGAACGTGGCCTTCGGAGTGGCTCACATCAAGAGCTCGTTCAACAACACGATCGTCTCCATCAGCGACATGGAGGGCAACGTCATCGCCTGGGCGTCGGCCGGCAACGTCGGCTTCAAGGGATCCCGCAAGTCCACGCCGTTCGCCGCCCAGCTGGCCGCCGAGGCGTGCGCCCGGCGGGCCATGGAGCACGGGATGCGCAAGGTCGACGTGCTGGTGAAGGGCCCGGGCTCGGGCCGGGAGACGGCGATCCGCTCGCTCCAGCAGACCGGCCTCGAGGTCTCCGGTATCAAAGACGTGACGCCCATCCCGCACAACGGCTGCCGACCCAAGAAGCGTCGACGGGTCTGAGGAGAGAGAGACATGGCTCGATACACCGGTCCGGTCTGCCGCCTCTGCCGGCGGGAGAAGATGAAGCTGTTCCTCAAGGGCCCGAAGTGCGACACCATGAAGTGCCCCATCGAGCGCCGTCCCTACCCGCCGGGCGAGCACGGCCGTGACCGCATGCGCCAGGGCTCGGAGTACCTGGGCCAGCTGCGGGAGAAGCAGAAGGCCCGCCGCATCTACGGCGTGCTCGAGAAGCAGTTCGCCAACCTCTACGTCGAGGCCACCCGCCAGTCGGGGATCACGGGCGAGAACCTGCTGCGCATGCTCGAGCTGCGGCTCGACAACGTCGTCTTCCGGGCCGGTTGGGGCGCCAGCCGAAGCCAGTCCCGCCAGTTCGTCCGCCACGGGCACGTCCTGGTGAACGGACGCCGCGTCGACATCCCCAGCTACCGCGTGAAGAAGGGCGACACCGTGGCGCTCAAGCCGCGGTCCCGGGAGATGATCGTCGTCCGCCACAACGTCGACACGCTCGACCGCCAGGTCCCGCCCTGGCTCGAAGCGGGCGAGGGCGGCTTCGAGGTCGCCGTGCGCGACCTTCCGCTGCGCGAGCACATCGACGTCCCCGTGCGTGAGCAGCTGATCGTGGAGCTGTACTCGAAGTAGGTACCACCCGCGCCGGAGCCAGCCGGTCGTCGGGATCACCGCAACAAGCGAAGCGGCGGGGCGATGCTCCGGCGCCAAAGGAGTTCTCGTGTTGATCATCCAGCGCCCAACCGTCGAGGCGTTGTCCGAGGAGGACGGCAACCGCCAGTCGTTCGCCATCGGCCCCCTCGAGCCGGGCTTCGGCCACACCATCGGCAACTCGCTGCGCCGCACCCTGCTGTCGGCCATCCCGGGCGCGGCGGTGACCCAGATCCGCTTCGACGACGCGCTCCACGAGTTCACCACTCTCCCCGGCGTGAAGGAGGACGTCACCGACCTCATCCTCAACCTGAAGGACCTGGTCCTGCGGCTCGACACCGACGAGGACGTCACCCTCCGGATCGACGTCCGAGGCCCGGCCACGGTCACCGCTCGCGACATCCAGCCGGCCAACGACGTCGAGGTGCTCAACCCCGATCTGCACATCGCCACGCTGAACAGCAAGGGCCGCGTCGCCCTCGACATCTTCGTGGAGAAGGGCCGCGGGTACGTGTCGGCCGACAAGAACAAGCGGTCGGCCACCATCGGCGTGCTCCCCGTCGACTCGATCTTCTCGCCGGTCCGCCGGGTCGCCTTCACGATCATGCCGACCCGCGTCGAGCAGTCCACCAACTTCGACCGGCTCGTGCTCGACATCGAGACCGACGGCTCGATCTCACCGCGCGAGGCCCTGGCGTCGGCCGGCGAGACGCTCCGCTCGCTGGTGGGCCTGGTGGCCGACATGAGCGACAGCCCCCAGGGCCTGGAACTCGGAGACGTGAGCGCGGCGAGCACCGGGTCGCCCGACCTCGACCTGCCGATCGAGGATCTCGACCTGTCGGAGCGCCCGCGCAACTGCCTCAAGCGAGCCCAGGTCAACACCGTGGGGGAGCTGGTGCAGAAGACGGTCGACGACCTCCTCGCCATCACGAACTTCGGCCAGAAGTCGCTCGACGAGGTGCTGGTGAAGCTGGACGAGCGGGGCCTGGCCCTGCGTACCAAGGGCGGGGAGTAGCGGCATGGGCGTCCCGGGCACCCCCAAGAAGGGCCGGCGTCTGGGCGGCGACACCGCCCACCAGAAGGCCATGCTCGGCAACCTGGTGGCGTCGCTGATCGCCGCCGAGGCCGTCGTCACCACCGAGGCGAAGGCCAAGCAGCTGCGGCCCATCGCCGAAAAGGTGATCACCAAGGCCAAGAAGGGTGGCGTGCACCGCCACCGCCAGGTCGTCTCCTTCATCCGGGACAAGGACATGGCCCACAAGCTGTTCGACGAGATCGGGCCCCGCTACGTCGACCGGCCGGGCGGGTACACCCGGATCCTGAAGCTCGGCCCTCGCCACGGGGACAACGCCCCCATGGCCCGCATCGAACTGGTGTGACCCTCGACGCCTGAGAACGGACCAGGGGAGGCAGGAGGAGACGCCGGCGTGAGCCCGTTGCCCGTGACGCCCCCTGCAGCGACGACCACGCGAACGGGCGTCCCCTCCTCCGAGCAGGTTCGTACGCAGTCGTTGTTCGACGAGGAGGCGGCGGGCGATCGTCGGCCCGCACCGACCGCGCCCGACCGGCCAGCGGCCCCGGCCGCCCACGCGGGCCCGACCACCCGCGTCCGGATGACGGTGGCGTACGACGGCACGGGATTCCGTGGCTTCGCCACGAACGTGGGCGTCCGGACGGTGGCCGGTGACCTGGCCGGGGCAATCGGGCGGGTCCTCGGCCACGACGTCACGTTGACCTGCGCGGGCCGCACCGACGCCGGTGTGCACGCCTGGGGGCAGGTGGTCCACTTCGACACGCAGACCGCCCCCGACCTGGTGGCGCTCCAGCGCTCGCTGAACAAGATGCTCGGCCCGGCGGTGGTCGTGCGGGCGGCGGCGGCCGCGTCCGGCGACTTCGACGCCCGGCATTCGGCCACCGGCCGCCGCTACCGCTACACAGTCCTGAACCGCCCCCTTCCCGACCCCTTCCTGGCCGCCACCACGTGGCACGTCGACGACCCGCTCGACCTGGGCTCGATGACACTGGCGTGCGACCCGCTCATCGGCTCGCACGACTGGTCCTCCTTCTGCCGCCGCCCACCAGCGCCGGAGGCCGAGGCCGGCGCCCGATCGATGGTCCGCGTGGTGCGGGAGGCGGGGTGGAGCGACCTCGGAGACGGTGTCCTGCGGTTCGAGATCGAGGCGTCGGCCTTCTGCCACCAGATGGTGCGGTCGCTGGTGGGCACACTCGTCGCAGTGGGCCGGGGCCGGCTGCGGGCGGGCGACGTCGGCGGGATCATCCGGGCCAGGGACCGGTCCAGGGCCGGGGAGCCGGCACCGCCCCACGGGCTGTGCCTGTGGGAGGTTTCGTATCCGGGGGATCAGGGGGTTTTGAAAGGCTCCGGAGGCGCTTAAGCTTTCAGGAACAGAGCAGTATCGGTGGGGGCGGAGGAGTGACGTGAGCAGCACGGTTCGAATCGGGGGGCAGGCGCTGGCCGACGGCGTCCTCATGCGTACCAGCCGGGCCTGGGCCGTGGCGCGCGACGACGGCTCGGTGCAGGTCGGCACGCTTCCCGTCCGCCGCACCTCGAACGTGCCGGTGCTGCGATTCCTGGTGGGTCTCGTCGGCGGCATGCGGCTGGCCGTGGGCCGGGGCATGCTCGGGCGGGGTGCCGGCGCCGCCGTCTCGGCCGGCGCCCGGCGGCGCAACGGGCGATTCCTGTGGGCGCTCCTGGCCGTCGAAGTGGTCGGGCTGGCCTTCGCCTTCCTGGTCGACGGGCGGTCGCTCCCGGCGTGGGCCGGCGTCGCCGCCACCGCCGGCCCGTGGGTCCTCGCCTTCGCCGTCCTCCGCCTGGCCAGCCCGGCCTCCCTGTGGCGCTACCACGGCGCGGAGCACAAGGCGGTGGCCGCCCACGAGGTGGGCGTTTCGATGGACGACGTCGGCGCCGTGCTGGCCTGCCCCAGGGTGCACGACCGCTGCGGCACCAACCTGGTCTTCCTGGCCATGGTCGGCGGCCTGGCCCTCACGGGCGTGCCCGCCGCCTTCCAGGTCCCCGCCTTCCTGGCGCTCATGGCCACCACCGCCGAGGCGGTGACGCAGGCCGCCGGTCGACCCCGGTCCCCGGTGAGCAGGGTGGTCCTGGCTGGCGGCCGAGGCTTGCAGCGCTTCGTCACCACCGCCGAGCCGTCGGCCGCCGAGCAGGCCGTGGGGTGCCGGGCCCTGGCCGCGTGCCTCGCCGAGCACCATCGGGTCAGCGGGACGCTCCCCGAGCCGGCCACCGAGGTCGCGGCCGCAGCCTGATCCGCCGGGCGCCGTTCGGACCCGCCCCGCCGGGCGACGAGCCCGCGACACGTCGCTCCCGGGTCGACGGGAGCGGGCAGTACCTTTGGCGATCACCGACGCCGCGCCCCTCCTCCTCGGCATCGACGTCGGCACCAGCCGCACCAAGGCGGTCGTGGTCGACGCCACCGGTGCCGAGGTCGGGTCAGCCGTCCGGCCCACGCCCTTCGCCACGACCGACGCCGGTGTGGAGTCGGCCGTCGACGCGCTGCTCGGGGCGGTGGGCGATGTCCTGGCGGAGCTCGGCGAGCGGCGGACGGGCGTGGGCGCGGTGGGCATCGCCGGGTTGGCCGAGAGTGGAGCCCCCTTCGACGAGGCCGGCTCGGTCCTCGGCCCGGTGATCGCCTGGCACGACCGGCGCGGAGTCGAGGCCGTCGAGCTCCTCGAGCGGCGGTTCGGCGATGACGTCTCGCTCGCCATCGGGCAGCGCCTGCGCACGGTGTCGTCCGTGGCCAAGCTCGCCTGGCAGGCGGCGCACGGGGCCGAGGAGGTGCGCCGGTGGCTGGGCGTTCCCGAGCTCTGCCTGCACCGCCTCACCGGCGAGCGGGCCACGGACTTCTCGCTGGCCGCCCGCACGGGGGCGTACGACGTGCGGCGCAAGACGTCGATGCCCGAGGTGCTCCGAGCCCTCGGCCTGCCCGAGGACGTCTTCCCGGAACCGGTCCCGGCAGGCTCGGTGATGGGTGCCGTCTCGGCGGCCGGCGCCGCCTGGTCCGGGCTGCGGGTCGGCATCCCGGTCACCGTCGCCGGCCACGACCACCTGGCCGGTCTGGTGGGGTCGGGCGCCGGCGAGGGCGACCTGGGCAACTCCGTCGGGACGGCCGAATCGGTGGTCTGCCGGAGCGCACAGCTGCCCGACGCCGGCTCGGCCATCGACCGGCGCGCCTTCGTCACGGTGTGGCCCGACGGCGACGGGTGGGCGGCGCTGGCCGGCGCGGCCCGGGCGGGACTCGTGCTGGCGGCCGCCAGCGGCGCGCTGGGATCGTCCCTGAGGGAGCTCGACTCTTTGGCCCGGGGCGCCGGGACGGTCGATGCGACCGGGTGGGTGGCGGCCCTGGCCGACGCGGCGCGTTCCGGGTCCCCGGTGCCGGACCGGTTGGAGGCGCCCGGCGGAGCTCCCGGCGCGGTGTGGAACGGCGTGCTCCAGGCGCTGGCGGCGCGGACGTGGGAGGCGGCCGACCGGGTGCAGGCGGTGGCCGGGTCGCGCCGGCGGCTGGTCGTGTTCGGTGGCGGCAGCCGGAGCCGGCCGTGGGGGGAGGCCAAGGCGGCAGCCGGGCACCTGCCCGTCGTGCGTTCGGCGGCACGCCAGCCGGTCGCCCGGGGCGCCGCCCTCTTCGCCGGCGTGGCGGCCGGGTGGTGGCCATCGGTCGACGCCGCCCCGCCGCCCGGCTGGGAGCCCGTCTGAGCCGGCCCCCGGCCGGCGGTCAGCGCTCCGGGTCGACCCGGTAGCCGGCGGAGGTCAGGGCAGCGACGACTTCGCGGCGGTGCCCGTCGTTGCGGGTCTGGAGGGTGACCATGACCTCCACCTCGTCGAGGGCCAGGTCGACCCCGGCCCGGTGGTGCTCCACGTCGAGCACGTTGAGCCCGAGACGGGCGACCTCGGCGGTGAGGGCGGCCAGCGCGCCGGGGTGGTCGGGCAGGACGATGCGCACCCGCAGGTAGCGGCCGGACGACGACAGGCCATGGTCGATCAGCTTGATGAGCAGCTGTGGGTCGACGTTGCCTCCCGACAGCACGGCCACCACCGGGCCGTCGCCGCCGGCGCTGCCGTTGAGCACGGCGGCGAGGGGGACGGCCCCCGCCGGCTCCACCACGGCCTTGGCCCGTTCGAGCAGCAGGAGGATGGCGGCGCTGATCTCCTCCTCGGTGACCGTGACCACGTCGTCCACCAACGACTGCACGTGCTCGAGGGTGAGGGCGGAGACCGACTTGACGGCGATGCCGTCGGCCATCGTGGACAGCGCCGGCACCGGCACGCACTTCCCGGCGTCGAGGGCGGCGCGCATGGTGGGCGCGCCCGCCGCCTCGACACCCACCACCCTCGTCCCCGGCCGCACGGCCGCCAGTGCCGCCGCGATGCCCGAGATCAGGCCGCCGCCGCCGATGGGCACCACGACGGTGGCCGCCTCGGGCGCTTCCTCGGCGACCTCGAGTCCCACCGTGCCCTGGCCGGCGATGACGAGCGGGTGGTCGAACGGCGGCACCAGGACCGCCCCGGTGGCCGCCGCGTGCTCCCGCGCCGCCGCCATGCAGTCGTCGACCGAGTCGCCGGTGAGGCGCACGTCGGCCCCGTACCCGCGAGTTGCTTCCACCTTGGGCAGGGACGCACCGGTGGGCATGTAGACCGTGGCCCGCCGGCCGGTGAGCGAGGCGGCCAGGGCGACGCCCTGGGCATGGTTGCCGGCGGAGCCGGCGACCACCTCGTCGGCGTCGGCGCCGAGGGCGGCAAGGAAGTTGTACGCCCCGCGGATCTTGAACGAGCCGGTGCGCTGCAGGTGCTCGGGCTTGAGGAGCACGGCCCGACCGACCAGGCGGGACAAGGAGTCCGACCGGTCGACGGGCGTGGGCCGCAGCACGCCGGCCACCCGGGCCCTGGCCGCCTGGACGTCGGCCAGCCCGATCACGACCGGAGGCTACCGGCGAGCAGGGCGGTTGGCGCCTGCGGGCGGTGCGCCCTATCCTTGGATGCCCGCCGACGCGCGGCCAGAGCCGACCCACGAGGCGATCCTCCTTGCGCACGTACTCCCCGAAGCCCGCAGACATCCAGCGCGCCTGGCACGTCATCGACGCCGACGGGCTCGTGCTCGGCCGCCTGTGCACCGAGGTCGCCCGCCTGCTGCGCGGGAAGCACAAGCCGATGTTCGCCCCGCACATGGACACCGGCGACCACGTCATCGTGGTCAACGCGGCCAAGGTCGTGATGACGAGCGACAAGGCGGACAAGAAGCTGGCCTACCGCCACTCCGGGTATCCGGGCGGCCTCCGGAGCCAGAGCTATGCCGCGCAGCTGGCCCTCAAGCCCGAGGAGGTCGTGCGCCGGGCAGTCAAGGGCATGCTGCCCAAGGGGACGCTCGGGCGCTCGATGATCCGGAAGCTCAAGGTGCACGCCGGGCCCACCCATCCCCATTCCGCTCAGAAGCCGCAGACGCTCGACCTGGCGCACGCCCGCCGGGTGCCCGCCGGCGAGAACTAGGACTCCAGATGCCCAAGCCGCTCATCCAGTCCACCGGTCGCCGCAAGCGGGCCGTCGCGCGTGTGCGGGTCCGGGCCGGTACCGGCACGGTGACGATCAACAAACGCCCGGTCGAGGAGTACTTCCCGTCCGCCGTGCAGGTCACGCTGGCCACCGAGCCGCTGCGGGTCACGAACACGGCCGACGTGTACGACGTCGACGCCACCATCGACGGAGGCGGCACGTCCGGCCAGGCCGGCGCCCTGCGCCTGGGCATCGCCCGCGCCCTCGTCGAGCTCGATCCCGACCAGCGGCCGTCGCTCAAGAAGGCGGGCTTCCTCACCCGTGACGCCCGTGAGAAGGAGAGCAAGAAGTACGGCCTGAAGAAGGCCCGCAAGGCACCGCAGTACTCGAAGCGCTAGTTCCCCCGTGCCGCTCGAGTTCGGCACCGACGGCGTTCGTGGCCTGGCCAACGCGGAGCTGACACCGGAGCTGGTCCTCGCCCTCGGCCGGGCGGCCGTCCGTGTCCTCGGCCGGCCGTTCCTCGTGGGTCGCGACACCCGCCGGTCGGGGCCGATGCTGCAGGCCGCCTTCTCGGCCGGGGCCGCATCCGAGGGCGCCGACGTGGTCGACCTGGGGGTGCTCCCCACGCCGGGCGTGGCCTTCCTGTCGGCCCGTTGGGACGTGCCCGGCGCCGTCATCTCCGCGTCGCACAACCCCTTCCCCGACAACGGGGTCAAGCTCTTCGCCCCGGGGGGGCGCAAGCTCACCGATGCCGAGGAGCAGACGCTCGAGGACGAACTGGCCCTGGTGGTGGCCGGGTCGAGCCCGGGCCAGCGCCCGACGGGAGCAGGGGTGGGCTCGCTCGACTCCGACGCAGCCGCCGTGGAGGCATACGCCGCCCACCTGCTGGCCTCCCTCGAGGGCCGCACGCTGGAGGACCTCACCGTGGTGCTCGACTGCGGCCACGGCGCGGCGTCCGTCGTGGCGCCCGACGTGGTCGCGATCAGCGGGGCAACCGTCCACCTCGTCGGCGCCGAGCCGAACGGGACGAACGTGAACGAGGGCTGCGGCTCGACCGACCTCGGCGCCCTGCGGACGGCCGTCGTCGAACATGGCGCGGACGTGGGGCTGGCGTTCGACGGTGACGCCGACCGCGTGCTGGCCGTCGACGCCGACGGCGGTGTGGTCGACGGCGACCATCTCATCGCCCTGTGCGCGCTCGACCTGCGCGAGCGCGGCCGGCTGAAGGACGACACGGTGGTCGTCACGGTGATGACCAACCTGGGCTTCCGCCGGGCCATGGAGGCGGCCGGCATCGCCGTCCGCGAGACGCCCGTGGGCGATCGCCACGTCCTCGAGGCCCTCGACGCAGGGGGGTGGTCGCTCGGTGGCGAGCAGTCCGGGCACCTGATCTTCCGGGCCCTGGCCACTACGGGTGACGGCATCCTCACCGGCCTCCAGGTGCTCGACCTCGTCGCCCGCGCCCGCCGCCCGCTCGGTGCCCTGGCGGCCGGCGCGATGACGCGGCTGCCCCAGGTCCTGCGCAACGTCCGGGTCGCCGCCCGCCCCGGCGCGGAGGCCATCCGGCTCCTCACGCGGGCCGTGGAGGCGGAGCAGGCCGGGCTCGGAGCCGCCGGCCGGGTGCTCGTGCGCCCGAGCGGCACCGAGCCCGTGATCCGCGTGATGGTCGAGGCGCCCACCGAGGACGAGGCCCAGGACGTGGCCGCCAGGCTGGCGGCGGAGGTCGTGCGGGTCCTCGGGTCCTAAGCTTTCCGGGGCCATGTGCGGAATCGTCGCCATCCTCCGCCGGCCCAGCCGGCGCCCGCCGCCGTCCGCAGCCGAGATCACCGCCGGACTGGAGCAGGCGCGCGCCGCCCTCGGCGCCTTGTCGACGCTCGGCGAGGCGGCCACGGCGCTCGAAGCGGTCGACGCGTCCCTCCGCGGCTCCCCGGGCATGCGGGCGCTGCTCGACGCCCACGACCTGGTGCCGGTGCTCGAGGCGGCGCTCGGCCTCATCGACGACACCGTCGGCCGGTTGGAGGCGGCCCTCGACGCCGGTGACGGCGGCCTGTCACCCGACGACCTCGAGGCGGTGAACGCCGCCATCGTCCGCATCAAGGACGCCTCGTGGTCGCTCGGCCACGACCGCATCCCGGCGGCGCGGGCGGTGGCGAGCCTGGCCTGGCCGGGCGCCGGCGAAGCCACCGTCGACGCGTACGCGTCCATCCACTCCGCCCTGTCGAGCATCGACCGTCTGGAGGTGCGCGGCCGCGACTCGGCCGGCCTGCACGTGCTCGTCACCGGCCACGGCCTCGACCTGGAGGACGAGCGCATCGGCGCCCTGCTGCACGGGCGCACGGCCGACCCGCTGTTCCCGTCGATGGCCGTCCGCACACCTGCCGGGCACCTGGCCTTCGTGTACAAGGCGGCAGCCGAGATCGGCGAGCTGGGGGACAACACCCGGACCCTCCGCACCGCGATCTCCGCCGATGCGCTGCTGCAGCTGGCGCTCACGGCCGACACGGCGGAGGCCACCGTGCTGGGCCACACCCGCTGGGCCAGCGTGGGCATCATCTCCCAGGCCAACGCCCATCCCCTGAACCAGGAGGAGGAAGGCGGTGAGCCCGGGCCCTACGTCGCCGCCGCCCTGAACGGCGACGTCGACAACTACGCCGACCTCATGGCCGCCGCCGGGCTGCGCATCCCGGCGCCCTTCACCACCGACGCCAAGGTGATCCCCGCCCTGGTCTCCAGGCGCATGGGCGACGGTCAGGGCGCGGTCGACGCCTTCCGGGCCACGGTCGACAGCTTCGAGGGGTCCACCGCGGTGGGCGCGGTGGCCGCCGACGCGCCCGACCGACTGTTCCTGGCGCTGCGGGGGAGCGGCCAGGCCCTCTACGTCGGCCTGGCCGAGGACGCCTTCGTCGTGGCCAGCGAGCCCTACGGGCTGGTCGAGGAGACGAGCAGGTACGTCCGCATGGACGGCGAGTCCGTGGCCGCCGGCGGCGGCAGGCCGGGCCAGCTCCTCGTGCTCGACGCGGCGGGGGCGGGCACCCTCGACGGCATCACCCGGGTGGCGTACGACGGCGCGCCGGTGCCCGTCACCGACGACGACGTGCGCACGGCCGAGATCACCACGCGCGACATCGACCGGGCCGGATTCCCCCACTTCCTGCTGAAGGAGATCACCGAGGCGCCCTCGTCGTTCCGCAAGACCCTGCGGGGAAAGATCACCGGCTCAGGCACCGAGCTGCGGGCCGTCCTCGGCACCGACACCCTTCCCGACGACCTGCGCAAGCGACTGCGGAGCGGCGACGTCAGGCGCGTGCGGGTGATCGGTCAGGGCACCGCCGTCGTCGCCGGCCAGAGCCTGGCCACGGCGCTGTCCTCCTGGCTCGGGGGCGCCGGCATCCTGGTCGACGCGCTGCCGGCCACCGAGCTGTCGGGCTTCGGTCTCGACGACGACATGGCCGACACCCTCGTCCTCGCCATCAGCCAGTCGGGGACGACCACCGACACCAACCGCACCGTCGACCTCGTGCGCGCCCGCGGGGCGACGGTGGTCGCCATCGTCAACCGGCGCGACAGCGACCTCACCCAGCGGGCCGACGGCGTGCTCTACACCTCCGACGGGCGGGACGTGGAGATGGCGGTCCCGTCCACCAAGGCCTTCTACGCGCAGGTGGCGGCCGGCTTCCTCCTCGCGCTGGCACTGGCCGAGGAGACCGGGTGTGCCGACCGGCGGCGGACCTCGGAGCTGGTCGCCGCCCTGCGCGACGTGCCGGCGGCCATGGACGAGGTGCTGGCCCGCCGCCCGGCCATCGGCGCGGCGGCGGCCCGCCACGCGCCGGCCAGACGGCACTGGGCCGTCGTCGGCAACGGCCCGAACCGGGTGGCCGCGGCCGAGGTCCGGATCAAGCTGTCGGAGCTCTGCTACAAGTCGATCGCGTGTGACGCCACGGAGGACAAGAAGCACATCGACCTGTCCTCGGAGCCCCTGATCCTCGTGTGCGCCGCCGGCCTGTCCGGGCCCAACGCCGACGACGTGGCCAAGGAGGTGGCGATCTACCGGGCCCACAAGGCGGCGCCCGTCGTCATCGCCACCGACGGCGCCAGGTACCCGGCCGCCCTCGACGTGCTCGAGGTGCCGCCGGTGCACCCCATGCTCGCCTTCGTCCTGTCGGCCATGGCCGGCCATCTCTTCGGGTACGAAGCGGCTCTCGCCATCGACGCACAAGCCCTTCCCTTCCGGGAGGCGCGGGCCGCCGTCGAGGCGGTGGTCTCCTCGGGCGGCGACGGCGACCACCTGTTGCACGACCTCGCCTCCCGCCTCGACGCGCCGTCCGGCCGCTTCCTCGAAGCCCTTCGTGGCGGCGCATACGACGGCAGCCTCGACGCGGCCACCGCCGTCCAGGTGAGCGCCCTCCTGCGGTACGCACGCGGGCACTCGGCCCTCGAGGGATACGAGCTGGAGTTCGGCAAGGTCGGCACGCCCAGCGTCGTCATCCAGGACCTCACCGATGCGCTCACCCGGGCCATCGAGGCCCTGACCCGTCCGATCGACGCCATCAAGCACCAGGCCAAGACGGTCACCGTCGGCATCTCCCGTTCCGAGGAGACCCTCTACCGGGTGCCGCTGGTGGGCGAGCTGCTGGCGGCGGGCGCCGCGCGCGACCGCCTCGGCTACCGGGCCCTGCGCACGCTGGCTGCGCTCGACGGCGCGGTGGCCGAGGTCACCGGGTTCACCCGCTACCGCATCGAGGGTTCCGTGGCCGATGGCTCGGCCACCATCCACGTGGTGGACCGCGGTGGGGTCGCCGCCGATCTGCCGTCCCGGGTGCACCAGAACCCGCAGCTGCTCGGTACCAAGCACCGGGCGGCCAGCGAGCGGGAGGTGACGGTGGCACGGGGCCGTCGTGACGGGCGCACGTTCGTGCTCGTCCCGGAGACGAAGGACGCCCAGGTGGTGGGCATGACGCTGCTGCACGCACGGTTCCACGCCCAGCTCCCGCCTGCGCAGGCCAAGGCGGTGCTCCAGGGCTACCGCGACCGCTACGACGCCCTGGTCGACGCCGTCACCGAGACCGAGGCGGCGTTCGACGAGGCGGTCCTGGGGCGCGTCGGGCTCATCGACCTGCTCACCGAGCCGGTCCACATCCTGGCCGACCGCTGGCGGGCATGATCGGACTGGGCCTCGACGCGGTGGAGATCGCCCGGTTCCGACGTGTGCTGGCCCGCACGCCCGGCATCGTCGACCGGCTGTTCACCGACGACGAGCGGGCCTACGGCGCCCGCTTCGCCGATCCCGCCCCCCGCCTGGCGGCCCGTTTCGCAGCCAAGGAGGCGGCCATGAAGGCGCTGGGCGTCGGCCTGGGCGCCTTCGACTTCCGCGACGTCGAGGTGCGCAACGCACCGGGCGGCGCTCCGTCGCTCCGGCTCACGGGACGGGCCGCGGCCCTAGCCGGCGACCTCGGTGTGACCACGATGCGCGTCTCCATCACCCACACCGACTCGGTGGCCGAAGCGGTGGTCGCCGCCCTGTGACCGCCACCCGGAATCGGGGCGGGCCGTGATCCCGGTCCTGACACCGGAAGAGATGAAGGCGGTCGACGCCGCCGCCCCGGAGCCGCTCGACGTGCTGGTGGCGCGGGCCGGGGGCGCAGTCGCCCGGGTCGCCGAGCGCATGCTCGGCGGCACCTACGGCCGCAGGGTCGTGGTCGTGGCCGGGAAGGGGAACAACGGAGCGGACGGGCGCTGGGCGGCCGGCCGTCTGCGCCGTCTGGGCGCCCGCGTGCTCGTCGTCGAGGCCGCTGACGCGCCCGCCGAGCTCCCCGGCTGCGACCTGGTCATCGACGCCGCCTACGGCACCGGCTTCTCGGGGTCGTACGTGGCACCCACGCCGCCGGCCGGGGCACTCGTGCTGGCCGTCGACATCCCGTCGGGGGTGGACGGTCTCAGCGGCGAGGCGGACGAGAGCGCCGTGTCGGCCGACGCCACCCTCACCTTCGCCGCCCTCAAGCCGGGGCTCCTCCTCGCCGCCGGCCCCGACCGGGCCGGGTTCGTGCAGGTCGCCGACATCGGCCTCGACACCAGCGGCGCGCGCGCCCATCTGGTGGGGGACTCCGACGTCGCCGCCCGCCTGCCCCGGCGCCCCCGCGAGTCGCACAAATGGATGTCCGCGGTGTTCGTCGCAGCAGGATCGGCGGGCATGGCCGGCGCCGCCGTACTGGCCGGGCGCTCGGCGCTGCGGGCGGGAGCGGGCAACGTCCGCCTCGGCGTTCCCGGGGCCGACGTGGCCCTGCTGCCCCTGGCCGAGATGGTCGGGGTCCCGTTGCCAGCGCACGGCTGGGCCCGCCCTGCGCTGGAGGCGGCCGAGCGCTGCAAGGCGCTCGTAGTGGGTCCTGGCCTCGGGCGCGGCGAGGCCACCGCAGCCGAGGTGCGCACCCTGCTGGCCGAAACCCGGCAACCGGCCGTGGTGGACGCCGACGGGCTGGCCGCCGTCGGCGACGCCGTGCCGGGGAGCGCGCCGCGGGTGCTGACGCCGCACCAGGGCGAGTACGAGCGGATGTGCGGGTCGCCGCCGGGCGCCGATCGGCTGGCGGCGGTGGGCGCGCTCGCCGCCCGCACCGGCGCCGTCACCCTGCTGAAGGGCACCACCACCGTGGTGGCGGATCCCGGTGGCTGCGTACGGTTCGTCACCAGCGGCGGCCCGCGTCTGGCCACGGCAGGGTCGGGCGACGTCCTCGCGGGCGTCATCGGGGCCTTTCTGGCCTGCGGTCTCGACGCCCTCGACGCCGCCTCGCTCGGTGCCCACGTCCACGGGGCGGCAGCCGCGCTCGGTCCCCGGCACGGGCTGGTGGCGGGCGACATCGTGGACCTGTTGCCCCGGTGGCTCTCGGAGCACGCGTGAGGCGTCCGAGCCGGTCGCGGCGACGGGCAGGGGAGGCGGCGAACGGGCGCCGTTCCACCTGGGAAGCGACCGAACCCCAGTACCATTCCCCGTCGTGCCCGCTCTCGTCGAGCTCGAACGCGAGGCCCTGTGCTGCACCCGCTGCCCGCTGGCTGCGGGACGCACCCAGGTCGTGTTCGGCGTGGGCAACCCGTCCGCCGACCTCATGTTCGTGGGCGAGGGCCCTGGCCGCGAGGAAGACCTCAAGGGCGAGCCGTTCGTGGGCCGCTCGGGCCAGCTGCTCGACCGCCTCCTGCGGGAGGAGCTCGGCATCGGGCGCGACCGGGTCTACATCGCCAACGTGGTCAAGTGCCGGCCGCCGGGCAACCGCGATCCGCTGCCGGCCGAGGTGGCGGCGTGCCGTCCATGGCTCGAACGCCAGGTCGAGCTGATCGCGCCGCGGGTGATCGTCACGCTGGGCAACTTCGCGGTTCGGCTGCTCCTCGACACGACGGAGGGGATCCGGGCCCTCCGGGGCCGGGCCTATCCCTACGGCCGCGCCGTCGTGGTCCCCACGTACCACCCGTCGTTCGTGCTGCGCAGCGGGTCCACCGGCGAGGTGATGGCCGGCATCCGGGCCGATCTCATCCGGGCCAAGGAGCACCTGGCGGTGGCGGTGTGAACCCGGCCACCACCAAGTCCGCCGAGGACACGCGCGAGCTGGGCGCGGCGCTGGCCGCCCTGGCCGAGGCGGGCGACGTGATCCTGCTGTCGGGCGACCTGGGGGCGGGCAAGACCACGTTCGCCCAGGGTTTCGCCCGCGGCCTCGGCGTGGTGGACCAGATCGTGAGCCCCACCTTCGTGCTCGTCCGCCTGTACCAGGGCAGGTTGCCGCTCATCCACGCCGACGCCTACCGCATGGACGACCTGGCCGAGGTCACCGACCTCGACCTGCCCGAGCAGCTCGACGACGGCGGCGTGGCCGTGGTCGAGTGGGGCGACGTGATCGCACCCGTGCTGCCCGCGGACTTCCTCGTCGTGCATATCGAGATGGGCGACGGCGACGACGACCGCCGCTTCACGGTGCGGCCGGTCGGGCCCCGGTGGGCCCCTCGATCCGCCGCATTGCGCGCCGCCCTCGGGAGGTGGTCGTCGTGATCATCCTGGGCATCGAGAGCGCCACCACCCAGGCCGGGTGCGCGGTCGGCGGGGTGGAAGGCGTCCTGGCCTCGTTCACCGCCGCCCGCGGCCGCAGGCACGCCGAGACCCTCGTGCCGGCCGTGCAGTTCGTCTGCGCCCAGGCGCAGGTGCGGCTCGAGGAGGTCAGCGTCGTGGCCGTCGACGTGGGGCCGGGGCTGTTCACCGGTCTCCGGGTCGGGGTGGCGACGGCGAAGGCGCTGGCGCTGGCGCTGCGCATCCCGATGGTCGGGCTCTCCAGCCTCGACCTCCTCGCGTTCGCCCTGCACCACACCGAGGGCCTCATCGCGACCGTGGTCGACGCCCGGCGGGGCGAGGTCTTCGCCGCCTTGTACCGGCCCGTGCCCGGAGGCGTGCAGCGTGTGGCCGAGCCACGCGTGTGCGCACCCGGCGAGCTGGCGTCGGAGCTCATGGCCATGGGCGAGGACTGCCTGCTGGTGGGCGACGGGGCGGTCCGCTACGCGCCCACCTTCAACGACGCCCGGCACCTGTGCATCGCCGACGGGGCCTTCGCGCACCCGTCTCCTGCCGCCCTGGTGCAGCTGGCCCACGCCCGGGCCGTGCGCGAGGAGTTCGTGCAGCCGTCGGAGCTGGAGCCGATGTACCTGCGGAAGGCCGACGCCGAGATCAACTGGGAGCGCCGGGCGAGTGTGTGACCGGCGTGCCCCCGGTCCGACCGGCGGCACCTGACGTGGCCGCACGGGTCGACGAGGAGCTCTACCGGTCGCCCGGCGTGGTCCTCGTGCCCATGCGCCGCCGGCACCTCCGGGGCGTGCTCCGGATCGAGGCCCAGGTGTACCCGCGCCCGTGGTCCCTGCGGCTGTTCATGAGCGAGCTGGCCCTGCGCGCCACCCGCACGTACACGGTGGCGTTGGTGGACGGGCTCGTCGCCGGCTACTCGGGCCTCATGGTCACCGGCGAGGACGCCCACGTCACCACCCTCGCCGTCGACCCCCGCTGGCACCGCCATGGCATCGGCTCCCGGCTCCTGCTCCGCATGGCCCGCGCCGCCGTCGCCCAGGGCGCCCGCCACCTAACCCTCGAGGTGCGGATGTCGAACGAGCCGGCCAAGAAGCTCTACGGACGCTTCGGATTCGCCCCCGCCGGCGTGCGCAAGAACTACTACGTGGAGACGAACGAGGACGCCCTCGTCATGTGGGCCAATGACATCGACTCGTCCGAGTACCGTGCCCGTCTCGCCGACATCGAGGCGAAAATCCCCCGCGTGGACGCAGCCGCCGGCCCACCCGCCCCGGCCCTGCCCCGGCGGCCGGTGCCGGCGACCGACGAACCGTCGGCGCCCGAAGGAGGCAGACCGTGAAGGTGCTGGGCGTGGAGACGTCGTGCGACGAGACGGCCGCCGCCGTGGTGGACGACGGCCAGCGGGTGCTCTCGTCGGTGGTCAGCAGCCAGGTCGACCTGCACGCCGCCTTCGGTGGGGTGGTGCCCGAGCTGGCCAGCCGGGCCCATGTCGAGCTGCTGACACCGGTGATCGCCGAAGCCATGCTCGAGGCGGGCGTGGAGGGGAGCGACCTCGGTGCGGTGGCTGCGACCGTCGGTCCAGGCCTGGTGGGGTCGCTCCTCGTCGGGCTGAGCGCGGCCAAGGCCCTGGCCCTGGTGTGGGACGTGCCGTTCGTGGGCGTCAACCACCTGGAGGGTCACATCTACGCCTCATTCCTGGAGGAGCCCGACCTCGAGCCACCGCTCGTGGTGCTCCTCGTGTCCGGTGGCCACACGCTTCTCGTCGCCATGGAGGGCCCCGGGCGGTATCGCCTGCTGGGCGCCACGCTCGACGACGCCGCCGGCGAGGCCTACGACAAGGTCGCCCGCTTCCTCGGGCTGGGGTACCCGGGCGGTCCGGCCATCGACCGCCTGGCCATGCAGGGCGATCCGCACGCCGTCGCATTTCCACGTGGCCTGCTGCACGAGGGCTACGACTTCTCCTTCAGCGGCATCAAGACCTCGGTCGTCACCTACGTCCGCAAGCATCCCGAGGTCAACACGGCAGACGTCGCCGCCTCGTTCCAGGAGGCGGTGGTCGACGTCCTGGTGACCAAGGCGCAACGGGCGGCGGCCGAGATCGGCGCCACGGGGATCGTGCTCGGTGGTGGGGTGGCCGCCAACTCGCGCCTGCGGGAACGGATCCTCGACGCATGCATCGCCGACGGGCTGCGCGGCTTCCTCCCGAGCCGGGAGATGTGCACTGACAACGCAGCGATGATCGCCGCCGCCGGCTGGTGGCGGCTCCAGTCCGACGGCGCGACGTCGCTCGGCGCCGGTGCCGCGCCCGGGCTCGGCCTGCCCCTCGTCACCACCGGCTGACGAGCCGCCACTTGCCGATGCAGCCGGTCTGGCCTATCGTTAGCACTCGACAGGCGAGAGTGCTAACGAAGCCGGAGGCCGAAAAATCATGAATCTGCAGCCCCTTGACGACCGCATCGTGGTCCGTCCCGTCGAGGCCGAGGAGACCACCGCATCGGGTCTCGTGATCCCCGACACCGCCAAGGAGAAGCCCCAGCAGGGCGAGGTCCTGGCCACCGGTCCCGGTCGCCGTTCGGACACCACCGGCGAGCTCATCCCGATGGACGTCGCCGTGGGTGACACCGTCGTCTACTCCAAGTACGGCGGCACCGAGATCTCCGTCGACGGTGAGGACCTCCTCATCCTGACCAGCCGCGACGTGCTGGCCAAGATCTCCAAGAAGTAGCTCCACTATTACGTCCGACCTGGGCCGGGGGGGCGCACAGCGCATCCCCCGGCCTT
>DATAIT010000085.1 GCA_036262515.1 Acidimicrobiales bacterium
AGCCCGAACACGGGGTGTTGCTTCCGCAGCTCGACGAAGCGCCGCAGCCAGCGCAGGAACGAGTTCGGCTGCCGCAGCTCCGCCTCGACGTTCACGGCCTGGTAGCCGTAGACCGGGTCCATCAGGGGCGGCAGGTACAGCCGGGCGAAGTCCGCCTTGCTGAAGCCGGCGTTGCGGTCGGGCGTCCACTGCATCGGCGTGCGCACGCCGTCGCGGTCGCCGAGGTAGATGTTGTCGCCCATCCCGACCTCGTCGCCGTAGTACAGGATCGGGCTGCCCGGCATCGAGAACAACATGGCGTGGAGCAGCTCGGCCACCCGCCGGTCGTTGTCGACCAGGGGGGCGAGACGCCGGCTGATCCCCACGTTGCGCTTCATGCGGGGGTCCTTGGCGTACTCGGCGTACATGTAGTCGCGCTCTTCGTCCGTCACCATCTCGAGGGTCAGCTCGTCGTGGTTGCGCAGGAAGATCGCCCACTGGCAGCCGTCGGGGATCGCCGGCGTCTGGGCCAGGATCTCGGTGATGGGATACCGCTGCTCGCGCCGAATGGCCATGAACATGCGGGGCATCAGCGGGAAGTGGAAGCACATGTGGCACTCGTCGCCCTCGCCGAAGTAGTCCACGACGTCGGCCGGCCACTGGTTGGCCTCCGCCAGCAGGACCTTGCCCGGAAAGGCGGCGTCGACCTCCTTGCGCAACAGCTTCAGGAAGTCGTGGGTCTCCGGGAGGTTCTCGCCGTTGGTGTTGTCGCGCTCGTAGAGGTAGGGGACGGCGTCGAGGCGGAACCCGTCGAGGCCGATGTCGAGCCAGAAGCGGACCACATCGATCATGGCCTGCTGGACCTCGGGGTTGTCGTAGTTGAGGTCCGGCTGGTGGGAGAAGAAACGGTGCCAGAAATACTGCTGGCGGACGGGGTCCCACGTCCAGTTCGAGTGCTCGGTGTCGACGAAGATGATCCGGGCCTCGGACCACCGCTCCGGATCGTCGCTCCACACGTACCAGTCGGCCTTCGGATTGGTGCGGTCCTGGCGCGACTCCTGGAACCACGGGTGGGCGTCGCTGGTGTGGTTCATCACGAGATCGGCGATGATCCGGATACCCCGGCGGTGGGCCTCCTCGACCAGGCCGACGGCGTCGGCCAGGTCGCCGTACTCGGGCAGGATGGTGAAGAAGTCCGAGATGTCGTACCCGCCGTCGCGCAGCGGCGACTGGTAGAAGGGCAGCAGCCACAGGCAGTCGATCCCGAGCCACTCGATGTAGTCGAGCTTCTCGGTCAGGCCCTTCAGGTCCCCGGTGCCGTCGTGGTTCGCGTCGTAGAAACCGCGTACGAGGACCTCGTAGAAGACCGCCCGCTGGAACCAGCTCGCCTCGGTGCTCGCCTCGACCGCCGTCATCGGGGCGGCCGCAAGTGGAGCACATGGGCAGCCTGGAACGGATCGAGGCGCACGTACGGATGGTTTCCGTGCCATACGAAGGTCTGGAAGGTGAGCTCGTCGAACGCCTCGTAGGAATGGTCCCACGGCAGGCCGAGCAGGCCGAGGTCGAGGTCGAGGGTGGCCTCGACGGTGTTGGACGGGTCGAGCGTCACGACGGTGAGCACGATGTCGGAGCGGTCGTCGGTGTGCTTCGAGTAGACGACCAGGCTCGGGTTGTCCGAGCCGTGGAAGGCCACGTTGCGGAGGCGCTGCAAGGCCGGGTGGCGGCGGCGGGCGCCGTTGAGCAGCGTCACGAAGGGGGCCAGCGACGCCGGATCGGCGTAGTCGCGGTCCTTCAGCTCGTACTTCTCCGAGTGCAGGTACTCCTCGTTGGACGGGGAGGCGGGCTGGTTCTCGCACAGCTCGTAGCCGCTGTAGATGCCATACGAGGGCGTCATGGTGGCGGCGAGCACGAGACGCTGTCGGAAGGCGGCGGGCGGGCCGTTGCGCAGGGGACCGGCGAGGATGTCGGGGGTGTTGGGCCAGAAGTTCGGCCGCATGTAATCGGCGGTGGGGCCGGAGGCGAGCTCGTCGAGGTACTCCTCCAGCTCGATGCGCCCGTTGCGCCAGGTGAAGTACGTGTAGCTCTGGGTGAATCCGACCTCGGCCAGCTTGGCCATGACCTTCGGACGGGTGAAGGCCTCGGCCAGGAACAGCACGTCGGGATGATCCGACTGCACGGCCGGGATCATCCACTCCCAGAAGGCGATCGGCTTGGTGTGCGGGTTGTCGACGCGGAAGACCCGAACGCCCTTGGCGATCCAGAAATCGACGATTCCGCGGCACTCCTGCCAGAGCGCCTGTCGATCGGCATCGTCGCCCGGCCAGAAGTTGATCGGGTAGATGTCCTGGTACTTCTTCGGCGGGTTCTCTGCGTAGGCGATGGTGCCGTCCGGCCGGTGGTGGAACCACTCGGGATGGTCGCCGACCCAGGGGTGGTCGGGAGAGCACTGGAGCGCATAGTCGAGCGCGATCTCCATGCCCAGCTCCTGGGCGGTGGCCACCAGGGCGGCGAAGTCGTCGAAGGTGCCCAGGTCGGGATGGATGGCCGTGTGGCCACCCTCGGGGCCTCCGATGGCCCACGGGCTGCCCACGTCGTCGGGCCCGCCCTCGGTGGTGTTGTTCGGGCCCTTCCGGAACTGCCTGCCGATGGGATGGATGGGCGGCAGGTACACGATGTCGAAACCCATGTCGGCGATGGCGGGCAGCCGATCGGCGGTGCCCGCCAACCCGCCGTGGGAGCGAGGGAACAGCTCGTACCAGGCACCCACCAGGGCGCGCTCGCGGTCGACCCAAAGGGGCTCCGGCGCCGAGGCGGTGAGGTCGGACGAGCCGGCCGGTCCGGCCACCAGGTCGACGGCGTCGTTGGAGAGGGCCGGAGCCAGGCGCGCCGCAGCTGCCAGGCTCTCGTCGCGCAGGGCGGCCGACACCGTGTCGTATGCGCTGCGGTCGTGGTCGGGCACCACGGCGGCGCGGCCATCGAACAGTCGGGCCCCCTCCTCGAGCTCGATCCCGATCTCCTGGGCCGCAGCGAGCTTGGTCGTGACCTTGTGGCGCCAGGTGGCATAGCGGTCGGTCCACGCCTCGACCACCAGCTCGTGGGCACCGAGGGTGGATGGCTCGATCACCGCCTCCCAGCGGTCGTTGCCCAGCTCGCGCATCGGCGCCGCGACCCATTTCTCGGTGGCGGACGGGCGCCACCGGACGTGGGCGGCGAGGGTGTCGTGGCCATCCTTGAAGATGTCGGCGGCGACGCGCACCGCCTCACCGACCACGGCCTTGGCGGGATAGCCACCCGGCGTTCGGGGGCGGATGTTGTCGATGACGATCCGACCGATCATCGGTCGACCACGCCTTCGGAACTGGGTCTGAGGGCCGGGCGCGCAGGATTCACTTCCTGTAGCCCTACCACCCAGCGGGGGGGGAGGAAACCCCGCTGTCGACGGCCCGCCAGCAGTACCACGCGGCCACGGTGCGCCATGGGCGGTAGGCCTCGCCGAGTTCGTTCAGCTCCCGCGGCGTCGGGATCGTCGCCATGCCGTGGATCCGCGCGTAGCCGGCGCGTACACCGAGGTCCCCGACCGGCCAAACGTCAGGCCGGTTGAGCTGGAAGATCAGAAACATCTCTGCCGTCCACGGACCGATGCCGCGCACGGTGCACAGCCGGGCGACGATCTCGTCGTTCCCGACCCGGCCGATGGCGCCGAGGCGCACGGTGCCGTCGCTCACCTTGGCGGCCAGGTCCTTCACGGCCGCCGCCTTGGCTGCCGACAACCCCACGGCCCGCAGGTCGGTGTCGTCCGTCCTCAGGACGGCGTCGGGCGTCGGGCGCCCGCCGTAGAGGGCGGCGAAGCGGGCGTGGATGGAGGCCGCGGCTTTGGTGGCCAGCTGCTGGTAGACGATCGACCGGGCCAGTGCGGCGAAGGCACCACCCTCGTGACGGCGCCGCACCAACGTGCAGGGGCCGGCGTGGGCGGCGAACCGGGCCATGGCCGGATCGCGCTCGCCGATCCAGGCCACCGCCTCCACCCACGCGTCCATCGCGGGCATTCTGCTCCCGTCGTCGTCTCGGGCGAGGGCGGCGCGCCGCCCGGCTGGCCGGCGCCTGCTCCGGCCGGGCCTGGCAGCACAGGCCCGGGACGCCGTAGCGTCCACCGGAATGAAGGCACTGCGCAGCTTCACCGTCCGGGCCAAACTGCCCCCGGCGCTGGCGCCCCTGCACGAGCTGGCCATGAATCTCCAGTGGTCGTGGGACGGGCACACCCGGAACCTGTTCCGGTGGATCGAGCCCTCGGCGTGGGAGATCACCGGCCACGATCCGGTCCGGCTGCTCGGCATGGTCCGCCGGGACCGGCTCGAGGCACTCAGCCACGACCGCGCCTTCATGGCCTTCCTCACGGAGGTGCACAGCGACCTGAGGGCCAATCTCAACGGCCCGTCGTGGTTCCAGGACCGCCCGGCGGGCGCGCTGCGGGCCGTCGCCTACTTCTCCCCGGAGTTCGGCATCGCCGAGGCCCTCCCCCAGTACTCCGGCGGTCTCGGCGTCCTCGCCGGCGACCACCTGAAGGCAGCCAGCGCGCTCGGCGTGCCGCTGGTCGGCGTGGGCCTGTTCTACCGGCAGGGCTACTTCCGCCAGGAGCTCAACGCCGACGGATGGCAGCAGGAGCGCTACCCCAGCCTCGATCCCCATGCCATGGCGCTCACGCTGGTGGAGGGCGCACGCGTCAGCGTCGACCTGGCCGGCACCGATCTGGCCGCCCAGATCTGGCGGGCCGACGTGGGGCGCGTCCGCCTCTACCTCCTCGACGCGGACATCGACGACAACGACCCCGAAGGCAGGCTAGTCACCGACCGCCTGTACGGCGGTGGGACCGAGCACCGCCTGCGCCAGGAGATCCTGCTCGGCGTCGGAGGCGTCCGCGCCCTCGACGCCGTGGGCGAGCGGACCCAGGTGTTCCACACCAACGAGGGCCACGCCGGGTTCCTCGGGCTCGAGCGCATCCAACGGCTCATCGCGGCGGAGGGAATGACGTTCGCAGAGGCGGTCGAGGCGGTGCGGGCGGCCACCATCTTCACGACCCACACACCCGTCCCGGCCGGCATCGACCGCTTCCCGCGGGACCTGATGGAGCGTTACTTCGAGAAGTGGACAGCCGATTGCGGGCTTCGCTTCGAGGAGCTGATGGCCCTCGGCCACTTCCCCGACGAGCCGGGCGAGAACCCGTTCAACATGGCGGTGATGGGCCTTCGCCTGGCCGGCATGTCCAACGGCGTGGCCAGGCTGCACGGAGAGGTGAGCCGCTCCATGTTCGCCGCCCTGTGGCCCAACATCCCGGCCGAGGAGTCGCCCATCACCTCGGTCACCAACGGCGTCCACGCCCGGACGTGGGTGTCGGACGACATGGACGACCTGCTGTGCCGGCACCTCGTACCGGGCTGGGACGACGCCGAGCCGTCCATGTGGAGCCGGCTCGAGACGGCTCGTGACGAGGAGCTGTGGCGGGTCCGCGACCAGAACCGCGATCGCCTGGTCGGCTTCGTCCGCCGGCGCCTGCGCGACGCGGCACTCGCCCGCGGCGTCAGCGAGTCCGATGTGGCGTGGTGCGACATGGTGTTCGACCCCCACATCCTCACGATCGGCTTCGCCCGCCGCTTCGCCGCCTACAAGAGGGCCACCCTCCTGCTCTCGCAGCCCGAACGGCTCACGGCCCTGCTGCTGTCCACGGACCGGCCCGTCCAGATCGTCTTCGCCGGGAAGGCCCACCCGGCGGACGACATCGGCAAGGAGATGATCCGCCAAATCGTGCAGTTCTCTCGCGACCCTGCCGTTCGGCACCGCATCGCCTTCGTGGAGGACTACGACATCGCCGTGGCCCGCACGCTGCTCCAGGGTTGCGACGTGTGGCTGAACACGCCGCGCCGCCCGCTGGAGGCGTGCGGGACCAGTGGTGAGAAGGCCGCCCTCAACGGCGCCCTCAACTGCTCCATCAAGGACGGCTGGTGGGACGAGATGTTCGACCGCGAGAACGGGTGGGCCATTTCCTCGGCGGAGACCTACGACGATCTGCACCGGCGCGACGAGGTCGAGGCGAACAGCCTGTTCGAGATCCTGGAGCACCAGGTGATCCCGCTGTTCTACGAGCGGGTCGAGGGCCCGGTGCCCCGCCGGTGGGTACGCCGCATCAAGTCGTCGCTCATCTCGCTCGGGCCCCGTGTGACCGCGTCGCGCATGGTGCGGGACTACGTCGAGCAGCTCTACGAGCCCACCGCAGCGCGGGCCGACGTCATCGGCGCCGCCAACCACGCCCGCGCCCGGGCCCTCACCGCGTGGAAGCGCCACGTGCTGACCCATTGGGACGACGTCCGGGTCGAGTCGGTGGAGAGCGACGCCACCGTCGCCGACCTCGGGACCGAGCGTGAGGTGCGCGCCACCATCTCGCTCGGCAAGCTCACCGGCGAGAACGTCATGGCCCAGCTCGTCTACGGCCCGGTCGGCCCGAACGACGAGCTCGTGTCACCGACCAAGGTGGCGATGACCCTCGAGGGCCCCGACGGGCCGCCCGGCCGCCACTCCTACGTGGGCCGCTTCAGCGTGGAGCAGGCCGGCCGCTACGGGTTCACCGTGCGGGTCGTGCCCGCCCATCCCGATCTCGCCACCCCCGTGGAGATGGGTTGCGTGGCCTGGGCCTAGACATCGGTCCACCACGGGACGGGCCGTCACCCGAAGTCGATGGCGCTGAACTCGCGGAGCTTCTCGAGGTGGTGGCGGGCGTCGACCCGGCGCACGGTGCCGGTCTTCGACCGCATCACCAACGACTGGGTGGTGGCCCCCTTGGCGTCGTAGTGGACGCCCTTGAGCATCTCGCCGTCGGTGATGCCGGTGGCGGCGAAGAAGCAGTTGTTGCCCTTCACCAAATCGTCGGTCTGGAGGATGGCATCGAGGTCGTCGCCCGCCTCGAGGGCCGCCTTGCGCTGGGCATCGTCCATCGGGTTGAGCTTGCCCTGCAGCTCACCGCCCATGCACTTGAGGGCGGCGGCGGAGATGACGCCTTCGGGGGTACCGCCGATGCCCATGAGGATGTCGGCGCCGGCCTCGGGCCAGGCGGTGGAGATGGCGCCCGCCACGTCGCCGTCCTGGATCAGGCGGATGCGGGCGCCGGCGTTCCGCACCTCGGCGATGAGGTCGTCGTGCCGGGGTCGGGCCAGGATCACCACCGTGATGTCGCGGACCGACTTGCCGAGCGCCTTGGCCACCGAGTTGAGGTTGTCGGTGGGCGAGGCGGTGATGTCGATGGCGCCCTTGGCGTCGGGGCCCACGGCCAGCTTGTTCATGTAGAAGCAGGCGCCAGGGTCGAACATCGTGCCCCGCTCGGCGACGGCCAGCACGGACAGAGCGTTGCCCCGCCCGAGCGACGTGAGCGTGGTGCCCTCCACCGGGTCGACGGCGATGTCGGTTTCGGGTGGCGAGCCGTCCCCGACCCGCTCGCCGTTGAAGAGCATCGGCGCCTCGTCCTTCTCGCCTTCGCCGATGACGATGATCCCGTCCATCGTCACCGTCTGCATGACCACCCGCATGGCGTCGACGGCGGCGCCGTCAGCTGCCAATTTGTCGCCTCGGCCCACCCAGCGGGCGGCGGCCAGGGCGGCCGCTTCCGTGACCCGCACCAGCTCCATGGCGAGGTTGCGGTCGGGGGCCTGCTTCTCGGCTGCACACATGGCCCGGACCATAGCCGGGACACCTGTTGCCGCTCCATTTGGAGGACACTGGAGACGTGAGCGACCTCGAGGACCGGGCGGGGGAGGCGGCCGCGCGACCGCTGCGCGACGCCGACTTCGAGACCATTTCCGGCATCCCGCTCGAACCGGTCTACGGGCCGGACGACGGGTCGTTCCCAGGGCAGTTCCCGTACACCCGCGGGCCCTACGCCTCCATGTACCGCTCGAAGCTGTGGACCATGCGGATGTTCGCCGGGTTCGGCACGGCGACGGACACCAACGGCCGGTTCAAGGAGATCCTGCGGTCTGGGGGCGACGGGCTGTCCACCGCCTTCGACCTCCCGACGCTCATGGGCCGCGACTCCGACGACCCGGCCGCCCTCGGCGAGGTGGGCAAGGCCGGCGTCGCCGTCGACACGGTGACCGACATGGAGGACCTCTTCGACGGCATCGACCTGGCGGCGGTGACGACGTCGATGACCATCAACTCGCCTGCCGCCGTCCTCCTGGCCATGTACGTGGCGGTGGCCGAGAAGACCGGCGTGCCCCGGGCCCGCCTCGGCGGCACGATCCAGAACGACATCCTGAAGGAGTACCAGGCCCAGAAGGAGTACATCTTCCCGCCGAGGCCGAGCCTGCGGCTCGTCACCGACGTCGTCCGCTTCACCACCGCCGAGATGCCGGCGTGGCACCCCATCTCCATCTCGGGCTACCACATCCGGGAGGCCGGCTCGACGGCCGCCCAGGAGCTGGCGTTCACGGTCGCCAACGGGTTCGCCTACGTCGAGGCGGCGTTGCGGGCCGGGCTCGACGTCGACGACTTCGCCCCGCGGCTGAGCTTCTTCTTCAACGCCCACATCGACTTCTTCGAGGAGATCGGGAAGTACCGGGCGGCCCGGCGCATCTGGGCCCGGTGGATGCGCGACCGCTACGGCGCCACCAGCGACCGCTCGCTGCGGCTGCGGTTCCACACCCAGACGGCCGGGGTGTCGCTCACCGCCCAGCAGCCCGAGGTCAACGTGGCCCGGGTGGCCATCGAGGCGCTGGCCGGCGTGCTGGGGGGCACCCAGAGCCTGCACACCGACGCCTACGACGAGGCCCTGGCCCTTCCCACCGAGCGGGCGGCGCGCATCGCCCTGCGCACCCAGCAGGTGATCGCCCACGAGACGGGCGTGGCCCACGTGGCCGACCCGCTCGGCGGCTCATGGTTCGTCGAGGAGATGACCGACGAGATGGAGCGGCGGGCCGAGGAGGTGTTCGGCCACCTCGACCGGCTGGGCTCGGGCTCCATCCTCGACGGTGTCTGCGAGGCCATCGAGACGGGGTGGTTCCAGGGGGAGATCGCCGACGCCGCCTACCGCTTCGAGAAGAAGGTGGCGTCGGGGCGGCGCGTCGTGGTGGGCGTGAACCGCTTCACCGACACCGACGACGCCTCCACGCCCATCCTGTCCATCGGCGCCGAGGTCGAGGAGTGCCAGCGGGCCCGGCTGGCCCGGGTGCGCGCCACGCGCGACAGCACTGCCGTCGCGTCGTGCCTCAACGCCGTGCGGGACGCGGCCGCTCGCACGGACGTGAACGTGATGCCCTCGATCCTCGACGCCGTCCGGGTGCAGGCCAGCGTCGGCGAGATCGTGGACGCGCTGGCCGCCGAGTTCGGGCGGTGGACCGAACACCCCGTGATTTGAGCCGACCCGCCCCGGTGCCGGCCGCCGTCTGCGCGGCCGGGCGGTCCCTCACCGAGCCGGTGATCAGGCCGGACGGGTCGGCCGTGGCCTTCGTGGCCCGCTCGGCCGACGGCACCGGCCTGGTGGTGGCCGGCATGGACGGGGACGAACGCGCCCTCCTCGTCGACCACGCGCCGGCGGGGCGCGGCGGCGTGCTGGCCTGGCTGGGGGACGGCGGACGCCTCGCCTACGTCACCTCCGACGGAAGCGTCGCCGTGGCCGACGCGACGTCCGGCGCCGGCCGGATCGTCGCCGAGGTCGGCGGCGGCGCCTCCGCGCTGGCCCCGTCGCCGGACGGGGGGCGGGTGGCGTTCGTGGCCGACACCCGGGCGGTGTCCGTGGTGGCGTCCGCCGGGGGGCCCGTCACCGTCCTCGGCGCCGCCGCCGACTTCGCCCTCGACCCCTCGTGGGCACCCGGCGGCGACCACGTGGCGTGGCAGGAATGGGACGTGCCGGCCATGCCCTGGGACTCGAGCCGGGTCGTCGTCGCCGCCGCGGCCGGCGGCTCGGCCCCGCGGCTGGTGGCCGGCGGTCCGGACGTGTCGGCGCAGGAGCCCCGGTTCTCCCCCGACGGCGCCGCCATCGCCTTCCTGTGCGACACCGGCGGCTGGCTCAACCTGTGGTGGGCCCTCGCCGACGGCACCCGCCCGCGCCCCTTGCTGCTCGAGGACCACGAGCACGGCGGTCCCGTGTGGGGCGGCGGCCAGCGCTCGTTCTCGTGGTCGCCCGACAGCCGTTCGATCGCCTTCACCCGCAACGAAGGCGGGTTCGGCCGTCTGTGCGTGCTGGACGTCGCCACGGGCGCCGTCCGCGAGCTCTCGAAGGGCATCCACACGGCGCTGTCGTGGGCAGGAGACACGATCGCCTGCCTCCGAAGCGGCGCCCGTTCACCCACGTCGGTGGTCGCCGTCGACGCCCGCACGGGCGAGCGGCGTGTCCTCGCGACCGGGCCGCACCCCGATCTGGCCGCCGTCGCCGCCGCCCTGCCGGAGCCCGACGCCGTCGAGTGGCGCGGTGCGGACGGCTCCGTGGTCCACGGGCGTCTGTGGCGACCGCTCCCGTCGGAGGCGGAGGACGGCCGCCCGCCCCCGCTCCTCGTGTGGGCGCACGCAGGGCCCACCGACCAGCGGCAGGTGACGTTCGACCCGCGGCTGGTGTTCTTCGCGAGCCGGGGGTGGGCGGTGCTGCATCCGGACCCGAGGGGATCGACGGGCTGGGGCAGAGCCTGGGCCCAGGCGCTCCGGGGACGCTGGGGCGAGGCCGACGTGGCCGACGTGGCCGCGGGGGTCGAAGCCGCCGTGGAGCGGGGCTGGGGTGATCCGTCCCGCCTCGTCGCCATCGGCGGGTCGGCCGGGGGCATGACCGCGCTCCTCCTCGCCGCCGGACAGCCCCACCGGTGGGGGGCGGTGGCCGCCCTGTACCCGGTGGTCGACCTGCTGGGTCTGGCCGCCGCCACGCACCGGTACGAGGCGCACTACACGGTGGGGCTGATCGGCCCGCTCCCGGACGCGGCGGAGCTGCACCGGCAGCGGTCGCCCCTGACCCAGGCCGGGCGGATCACCGCTCCCGTCCTGCTCCTGCACGGGTCGGACGATCCGGTGGTGCCCGCCGCGCAGTCGGCCGAGCTGGCCGCTGTCCTGCGACGCGACGGGACGGTCGTGGAGCATCACGTCTATGACGGAGAGGGCCACGGCTGGCGGTCGGCGACCACCGTCGAGGACGAGCTCGTCCGCACCGCCGCTTTCCTCGACCGCCACGTTCTGCGGCCGGAACGCCGGAGGTAGTTTCCCGGCGGCGCTCGAAGTGATCCAATGGGCCGATGACGACGACCTTCTGCCCAGGGTGCGGCGCCGAGTACGAGGAGGGCGTGGCCGTGTGTCCCGGCTGCGGCATCCTCCTCGCCGCCGACGGAGCGCTCGTCTACGAGATGGACGGGTGGGAGCCGGGCGAGCGCAACGCCCTCGACGAGCTGCTGGCCGCCGCGTCCATCGCCCACCGGTGGGAAGGCGACGATCTCGTCGTCCCGGAGGACGCCGAGGACCACGTCGACGGTCTCATGGATCGCGTGGAGTTCCCCGACGCCCTCCAGGGGGTGCCCGTGGACGGCGACGACGATGTCGACGACGAGGCCGTCTACGCGGTGATGTCGAACCTGTTCGTGGCCGCCGACCGCCTGGCCGACGAGCACACCGTCGACGTGGAGTCGGCCGGCGAGCTGGTGGTCGCGTCCAATGCGGCCTCGGCCATCCCGGCGCCGTTCGGCGTGGAGCCGGCGGCGTGGAAGCAGGTGCAGCAGCTGGCCGAGGGCATCGTCGGCGCCATCGAGTCCGAGGCGGACGACGACGTCGTCATCCGCGACGCCGCCTCGCTGCGCGACCTCCTCCGCCGCATGGTCTGACTTGGGTACGACACCCGGGGGGTCCCGCCCCGGCGCCCGGCGGGCACTCTGGAGGCGGCGACGCGGCATGCCGGCCGACGAGCGCTGGACCAGCCTCGGACGGGCCGTCGCGCTGCTTCTCGCCGTGCTCGGCGTGGGAACCGTCGGCTACCTCCTGCTGGGGCTGGAACCCCTGGATGCGCTCTACCAGTCGGTCACCACCGTCACGACGGTGGGGTTCCGGGAGGTCGGCGAGCCGACCCGGGCGTTCCGCTGGTTCACCATCTTTCTCGTCCTGCTGGGCGTGGGAAGCGTGCTCTACGCCCTCGGCGTGCTGCTGGAGGCACTGGTCGAGGGCAGGATCACCGAACGGTTCGGGAGGAGGCGGATGGAACGGCAGCTGGCCGAGGTCGAGGGCCACGTGGTGGTGTGCGGATGGGGGCGGGTCGGGCAGGCCATCACGGTGGCGCTGCGGTCCGGCGACCGCTCCCCCGTCGTGGTCGTCGAGCGCGATCCCGAGCGGGCCGGAACGGTGGGCGGCCTGGTGGTCGACGGCGACGCAACCGACGACGACGTCCTGCGCCGGGCCGGCATCGACCGGTGCCGGGCGCTCGTGGTCGCCCTCCCCGAAGACGCCGCGAACGTGTACGTCACCCTCTCGGCCCGGGCCTTGCGTCCGGACCTCTTCATCGTGGCCCGGGCCCACGTCCACGCAGCCGAGGCCCTCCTCACCCAGGCCGGCGCGGACCGCGTCGTGAACCCCCAGGCCATCGGCGGCAACCGCATGGCGGCGCTCATCGACCAGCCCCACGTCGCCGACTTCCTCGACGTGGTGATGTACGACGCGGAGCTGCAGTTCCGGTTGTCCGAGCTCACGGTGGCCGCCGCGTCACCGGTGGCCGGACGCTCGCTGCGCGACGCCCACCTGCGCGACGCGACAGGAGCGCTCGTCCTCGCTGTCCGCAGTGCGGCCGGGCACTTCCGTTCCAATCCCGACCCGGCCGACGTGATCGAAGCCGGCGAGGTGCTCATCGCCATCGGGACCGAGGGGCAGCTGTCCGCCCTGCGGCGCCTCGTCAGCGGCGCCTCCGGAACCTGACCGGCCGATCGCCGGAACCTGTCGCGCGCCGGTAGGTTCGCCCGGTGGTCCTGGCCGAGATCGAGATCCGTCATTCGAGGGCGATCGCCCCCACGCGCCGGGTCGCCCTGGGCGAGCTGTTCCTGCCCACCGAACCGCCGAACCACGGTGGCCTGCTGCTGGCCGCCATCCTCGGCGCCTGGGCGGCGCGCCTCCCCGACGAGGAGCGCGACGGCGTCGACCGGCTCCTCTGGGACCTGGAGTACCGCGGCAACGTGGCCCAGCCCCGCCTGCGCCACCGTTTCCAGACCGACGTCGTGGGCCTGGACCGCAGCCGGCACCGCCTCGTCGACGAGGACGGCGCCGTGGTCCTGCATCTCGACGACCACGGCGCCGCCATGCCGCAGGTGCTCGGCGCCGTGTACGCAGCGAGCCGGCTGGCGTCGGCCGTTCGTCCCTCGGTGTTCCGGCTCCTGCGCCGGGCCACCCGGTGGGAGGGCGACGCCGACGACCGCCTGCTGCACTATCTGTCGGGGGACGAGGCCGCCCTGCTCGTGGCCAAGCCGGCGGGCGACGAGCGTTGGGCGCTCGAGGTGCTCGGCTTCTCGCCCCGGAGCGAGCCACCCCGCAGCGACATCCTCCGCCGGTTCCGGTCCCTCGTGCGCGACGCCCACCCCGACCACGGAGCCGAGGCCGAGGGAGCCAGCACGCGGATCACCGAGCTCACCGAAGCCAAGCGCATCCTCCTCGCCGGCGGGTGATGCAGTGACGTCGCCTCGACGGCGGGGGCTGCTGCTGGCGCCGGGAGCCTCGGCCGGGCGCGACCAACCGGCCCTCGTGGCCATCGACGAGGCGGCGGCAGGCGCCGGGTACGCAGTCGAGCGCATGGACTTTCCCTACCGGCTGGCGGGCCGACGGGCCCCCGACAAGCCACCGGTGCTCGTCGAAGCGGTCCGGGAGGCGGCGGCCGGGCTGGCGGCGGCCCACGGTGTCGCCCCCGGACGCATCGCCATGGGCGGGCGCTCGATGGGAGGTCGCATCTGCTCGATGGCGGCCGCCGCCGGACTTCCCTGCCTGGCGCTGGTGCTCGTCTCCTACCCGCTCCACCCCCCGGGCCGCCCCGACAGGCTGCGGGTCGACCACTTCCCGGCGCTCACCGTGCCGTGCCTGTTCGTCTCGGGCACGCGCGACGCGTTCGCCACGCCGACCGAGCTCGAGGGCCATACGACCGCCATCCCGGGCCCGGTGTCGCACGTGTGGCTGGACGGCGGCGACCACGGCCTCCGCCGACGCGACGCCGCCGTGGCCGTCGCCGTGGCGTCGTGGCTGGCCCCCCTCGGCATCGGTTGAACGACCCCGCAGGCCGGAGCTATCTCCTTGGGTACGGCGGTGGTGCACCGTCCGTCAACGGCATGGGGGCGTCCTCCGGATTCAGGTCCTCCAGCTCCGTGTGGGCCGTCTCCGGGTAGCTCGTCATGACGAGGATGGCGAGGGCGAGGGGGCCGAGGGCGAGCAGGGCCATGGCCGGGCCCAACCGGTCGAACGAATCGGCCAGCTGACCGGCGACGATGAGGCCGACCACGCTTCCCGCCCGGCCGAGGACGGCGATTGTGCCGTTGGCCAGGCCGCGGGTGGCGGTGGGGAACAACTCGGGTCCGTAGACGCCGAGGGCAGGGATGGTGGCGCCGCCGACGACGGACGCCGCCACCGACCATGCCCACAGCGGCCAGCCCGACGAGACGAACATCACGACCGTCGCGCCGACGCCGACGGTGAGGGCGACGGCACCGACCTTGCGCCTGCCCCTCTCGGCCATCCGCCCGCCGACCACGACCCCGATGGCGCCCGGGGTGGCGGTGAGGATGGTGAACAGCGAGATCCGCCCCGCGCTGAAGCCCCGCTCGGTGCGCAGGTACTCGTTGCCGAACTGCGACGCCGGCGCGAAGAACAGGTTGAACAGGAAGGCCGACACCGCCAGCAGCCAGAAGCGCCGGCCGTGTCCCGCCAAACCCGCCTGGCCGTGTGGCGCGACGAACCGGCGGCTCTCGGGGAGCCGCCGCCCCACCGCCCCGACCACCGGCAGCCCGACCAGGCTGAGGGCGAAGAGCACGCGCCAGCCGCCCGCCGCGTCGGCGACCCGCAGGAGCAGCACGCACAGGCCGGCTCCCACCGCGCCGGCCATGGCGAGCAGGCTCACGGCGTAGGCACGGGATCCCTTGGGCATCTCCTCGGCGACGGCCACCGTGAGCACGATGGCGGCGGCGGTGACGAAGCCGCGGGTGGCGACCTGGCTGCCGGCCAGGAACCACAACGACGGAGCCAGTGCCCCGGTGGCGGTGAGGGCGCACCCCACGCCGGACGACAGCAGGAGCACGCGGCGCCGCCCCCGCTTGTCGGCCATGGCCACCAGCACAAGAGCGACGACGACGTCGGCCCGGACGGCGGCGAGCGCCACACCCTGGGCCCCCTTGCCAGCGCCGAACTCGTCGGCGGCGAACGTGATGGTCTGGGTGAGCACGGTGCCGAGGTAGCCGACCACGACGGACAGGGCGCACAGAGCGGCGAGCGCGCCCGCCGACGCCGGGTCGAGGCGATCCGGCGGTGCCCACCACGGCACGCCCGGCCGGTCGTCGAGACGGCGCAGCTGGTGACGGAGCGGGAGTCGGAACAGCCACCCCCAGAACGGCAGGTCCAGGCGGTACTCGACCGTCTGGCGGATGCGGTGGAGCCCGTCCCCGGCCGCCTCGACGTCGACCGCCCTGCGGTAGTCGGCCAGCGGGCCGGCGGCGGCGGTGAAGGCGCCGGGCCCGGCGTCCCGCTCCAGCACCAGGCCGTCACGCGGGCGCAGCACATCCGCCAGTCCGGCGTCGTCCACGCACGCCTCGGCGGTGACGAGCCGGAGCCTCGACATCTTCACGGCCGCCCCGGCTGTCACCCCGTGAACGTGGCGAACAGCTCGGCGTAGACGGCGGCCGCGTCCACCAGCCGGTCGATGGCAACCCACTCGTCGTTGGTGTGGGCCTGGCCGATCTCGCCCGGTCCGCACACCACCGCCGGGATCCCGGCCTGGTTGCGCACGAAGCGGGCATCGGTGGTGAATCGCATCCCGATGACCGGGGCGGGCCGCCCGAGCACGGTGGTGGCGGCCGCCTGGACCCGGGACACGAACGGGTGTGACGGGTCGAGCTCCGACGCCTCACCGAAGACCTCGGGCTCGATGTCGTAGCGCAGGTCGTCGTCGCCAATGGCGTCGACGAGGGCGCGGACGCCCGCCTCAGCCGATGCCGCCGTGTCGCCGGGCAGCAGCCGGCGGTCGACCACGACGGTGCAGCGCTCGGCCACCGTGTTGTGGCCGGTGCCGCCGTTGATCATGCCGATGTTGCACGTCGGGCGACCGAGCAGGTGGTGGTCCGGGCCACCGAAGTCGGCGGCATGCAGCGCCAGCACCACCTTGGCCGCCAGCTCGACGGCCGACACGCCGTCGCGCGGCTGACTGCCGTGCGCCGGCCGCCCGTGGACGACGAGGTCGGCGACGAACAGCCCCCGCTCGGCGACGCACAAGGCCATGCCGGTGGGCTCGGGCACGAGGCAGGCCGCTCCGGCGACCATCCCCGAGTCGACCAGGGCGGCCGTGCCGTGACCGCCGCCCCGCTCCTCGTCGGCGACGAGGTGGAAGGCCAGGTCGCAGGCCGGCTCACGGCCGGCGCGGCGGAGGACGTGCAGCGCCTCCACGGCGGCGGCGATGCCGCCCTTCATGTCGGCCGTGCCACGGCCGTAGACGCGGCCGGCGTCGACCTCGCCGGCGAACGGGTCCCGCGTCCAACCGGGACGGTGGACCGGCACCACGTCGAGGTGGCCGTTCACGATGAGCACCGGCCGGTCGCCGGTGCCGATGGTGGCCAGGAGGGAGGCCCGGTCGGGCGCTGGCTCGAACTCCTCGAAGCGGGCGCCGAAGGGCTCGAGCATGTCCCGGCACGCTCCCAGCACGGCCCGCTCGTTGCCCGGCGGATTCTGGGTGTCGACGGCCACCAGCGCCCTCGTGAGCTCGACGACCGAGTCGGCGTCCACGGCGGCCCGCATCGACGGGAGCATACCGACGGCTCACCGGGCCTCCTCCCGTGAACGTCCCGAGGTGCGCACCGACGGGCCGGCGGCGCGGGATACTCTGCGCCGTGGATCCGTTCTTGGTGCGCCCGGGGCCGCCTCTCGAAGGCGTGGTGCGCGCCGGCGGCGCCAAGAACTCGGTGCTCAAGCTGCTGGCCGCCACGCTGCTGGCCGAGGGGCTCCACGTCCTGCGAAACGTCCCGCACATCGCCGACGTGGAGACGATGTGCGACCTCCTCGTGTCCATGGGCGTCGACGTGTCCCGCCACGGCGACGCCCTCCATGTCCGCCGCCCGGCCGAGATCGTTCCCGAGGCTCCCTACGAGCTGGTCGAGCGCATGCGGGCGTCGATCGTCGTCCTCGGGCCGCTGCTGGCCGCCTGCGGCCGGGCCTGCGTGTCGATGCCCGGCGGCGACGACTTCGGCTCCCGTCCCGTCGACGACCACCTCAGCGCCCTGGAGGCGCTCGGCGCCCGGTTCGAGCTCAGCCACGGGGTGATCGAGGGACGGGTCGACGTCCTCATCGGCGACCGGGTCCTTCTCGAGGTGCCCAGCCACACCGCCACCGACACCGTGCTCATGGCCGCCGTGCGGGCCAAGGGCGTCACGGTCATCGAGAACGCGGCGCGAGAGCCGGAGATCGCCGACCTGGCCGCGCTGCTCAACCGCATGGGCGCGCAGATCAGCGGCGCCGGCACCTCCACCATCACGGTGGAGGGCGTCGACGAGCTCGTGCCCGTGGACCACGAGGTCATCCCCGACCGCGTCGAGGTGGCCACGTTCCTCGCCGCCGTGGCCATCGCCGGCGGGGAGATCACCGTGGTCGGCGCCCGGCCGGACCACATGGACATGCTGCTGCTCAAGCTGGGCGAGATGGGGCTGCGCACGTCACCCACGCTCGACGGCCTGTGGGCCGCCGCGCCGCGCCGGCTCCGATCGGCCGACGTGTCGACCCTCCCCTACCCGGGCATCGCCACCGACTACAAGCCGCTGCTCATGTCCGTGCTCTCGGTGAGCGAGGGCGTGGGGATCGTCACCGAGAACCTCTACGGCGCAAACCGCTTCACCTACGTGAGCGAGCTCGTGCGCATGGGCGCCGACATCCGCATCCAGGGCCACCACGCCGTCGTGCGCGGCGTGGAGCGCCTGTCGGCCGCACCGGTGAAGGCCCACGACCTTCGGGCAGGTGCCGGGCTGGTCCTGGCCGGGCTGGCCGCCGACGGCGAGACGCTGGTGGCAGACGGCTTCCACATCGACCGCGGCTACGACGACCTGGCCGGGAAGCTGCGGTCCCTCGGGGCGGACGTCACCAGGCCCCGGTGAGGGCGATGGTGACGGGCGATACTGCGGGGATGACGGATCGCAACGTCCTGGGCGGGGTGATGGAGCCGTGCAGCAGCGACCCGCTGACCGGCTTCTACCGGGACGGCTGCTGCACCACCGGCCCGGAGGACCGCGGGAGCCACACGATCTGCGCCGTCGTCACCGCCGAGTTCCTGGAGCACCAGCTTGGCATCGGCAACGACCTGAGCACGCCGAGACCCGAATTCCACTTCCCGGGGCTCGTGCCGGGCGACCGGTGGTGCGTCACGGCGGCCAACTGGCTGCGCGCCTACCACGACGGTTCCGCCGCCTTCGTGGTGCTGGCGTCGACGCACGAGCGGGCCCTCGAGATCGTCCCCCTCGACGCGCTGCGCGAGCTGGCCGTCGACGTGCCCGCCGACCCCGGAGAGCTCGAGGACTGACGAGGCGTCGGCCGCCCGAGGAATGGGGACGGCCTCGTCCGGGTTGTACCGTGGTGCCATGCAAGAGCTCCTCCTCGAGGCGATGGACGCCATCCGCCCTGCGCTGCAGTCCGACGGCGGCGACATGCGACTCCTCGCCGTCGACGAGGAGTCCGGTGTGGTCGACATCGAGCTGATGGGTGCCTGCGGGGGGTGCCCGATGTCGTCGCTCACCCTCAAGGCCGGCATCGAGCGCATCCTCAAGGACCGGGTCCCGGGGATCACCGAGGTTCGGGCCAAGGGCATCGACTTCGACACCGTCGAGACGAGCTTCTGAGCGACCGGCCCCCGGACGAGCCGGTGGCCGACGACCTTGATCGCGTACGTCCGCGGGATCCCGCCGTCCTCCTCGGCGCAGCCACCGGCGGTGACCGTGCCGCCCTGGCCCGCCTGATCTCGCTTGTCGAGCGGGGCGGCGAGACGGCTCGCCGGGTCGGCCGCATCACGCACCGGCTGGGCGGAAGGGCCTACACGGTTGGCATCACCGGTGCCCCAGGGGCCGGGAAGTCGACGCTGACCAACCGGTTGCTCGACCACCTCCGGGGGCTCGGGACGGAGGTGGCCGTACTGGCCGTCGACCCGTCGTCACCGTTCTCCGGTGGCGCCATCCTGGGCGACCGTGTTCGCATGCAGGACCACGCCGGCGACCGGGGGGTCTACATCCGCTCGATGGCGACACGCGGCCACGTGGGTGGCCTGGCCCTGGCCACGCCGGAGGCGATCCGGGTGCTCGACGCCGCCGGCTTTCCCTTCGTGATGGTCGAGACGGTGGGGGTGGGCCAGGTCGAGGTGGAGGTGGCGGGCGCGGCTGACACCACGGTGGTGGTGGTGAACCCGGGCTGGGGCGACGCCGTGCAGGCCAACAAGGCGGGCCTCCTGGAGGCGGCGGACGTGCTGGTGGTGAACAAGTCCGACCGGCCGGGGGCGGCGGAGGCCAGGCGCGACCTCGACATGATGCTCGACATGAACCTGGCTCCCGGCCCGTGGCGGCCTCCGGTGCTGAGCACCGTTGCCTCGAACGGCGAGGGGGTGGCCGCCTTGTGGGATGCCGTCCTCGCCCACCGGGTCCACCAGGAGCGCAGCGGCGCGCTGCGCGAGCGACGGACCCGGCGCATGGCGACCGAGGTGCGGGCCATCGTGCTCCACCGCCTCATGCTGCGGGCCGACGAGCGGTGCTCGGGGACGCGCTTCGACTCGGCGGTGGCCGACGTCACGGCCCGCCGCACCGATCCCTGGTCAGCCGTCGACGGGCTCCTCGACGACGCGACGTGACCCAGCCGGGCGCCGCCCGGGCGGATGCGGGCCACCGGGCGTTCGCGCCCGCAGGGCGCCGATCAGGCGAGGGCGGAACCGGGGGCCGGACGCGACCGGCGCAGGCCGACGAGGCTGGCGCCGACCAGGCCGGAGAAGCCGGCCATCTGGAGGTACCACCAGGCGCCGATCGCCTCGTGGTGCCCTGACACCGGGCACATGACGGTGGCGACCAGGGCCAGGCCGCCGGCCACGACCGATGCCACGAATCCCAGCCGCTGGCGGCGGGCCAGGCCCGCCGCCATGGCGCCGAGGGCGGCGACGAGACCGAGGAACAGGATCGACGCCCACAGCGGCTCCGGCGCGCCGGGGTCGGCGGGCGCCGGCTCGATGACGACGGCAGCGGCGAAGACGGCGACCCAGGCCAGTCCCATCCGGCGAGGCCACCGCCCGGTGATCGCGCCCGGATCGGTGAGCCAGCGGCCCAGCGTCGGCCGGGTGGCGGCGGTGAGGCTGACCTCCTCGAGGCGGTCCTCGTGCAGCTGCGGGAGCTGGCTTCGGGTGAGCATGCAGGCGACCTCCGGCGTCACGTGGCTCTCGCGATGGTATCCCCGGCACGCCCGCTTCCGGTGCGCGCCGGACGCCCGGCTCAGGCCCGCAGCTCGCCCCGATGGGTGGTGGAGACCGCCTCGATGCAGCGGGTGCGGACCTCGGCCACGTCGGCGTCGGTGAGGGTGCGGTCGGGCGCCTGGAGGCGGAGGCGGAACGCCAGGCTGCGGCGGCCGGCGCCCAGGCGGTCGTCGCGGTACACGTCGAACAGGCGCACGTCCTCCAGGAGGGCGCCGGCCGCCGCACGGACCGTGGCTGCGATGGCGGCCGCCGGCACGTCCTCGTCGACCACGAAGGCGAGGTCGACGTCGCTCGAGGGGTGGCGTCCCACCGGGGTGGCCTGGGGATACACGTTCTCGGTGGGGAGGAGGCCACCCAGGTCGAGCTCGATCCACCCGACCCGTCCCTCGATCCCGAAGGCGGCGGACACGTCGGGGTCGACCTCGCCGACGTGGCCGATCACCTCGGCGCCGACGACGACCCTGGCCGTGCGGCCGGGATGGAGCCCGGGGGCGCGGTCCGCCTCGATGGTGGCCGGACGGCGCAGCCCGTCGAGCACGACGTCGAGCACCTGCTTGGCGGCGGCCGCGCCGCCACCCGTGCCGGCCACGGCCACGCCCACGAGCTCTCGCTCGTCGGGCAGCGGGCCCGGCTCGCCCTCCGGGACCCGGAACACCTTGCCGATCTCGAACAGGGCCACGTCGGGACTGCGGTAGGAGGCGTTGCGGGCCACCGCCTTGAGCAGGCTCGGCAGCATGGACGCCCGCAGCACCGACTCCTCCCGGGCCAGGGGGTCGACCGCCTCGATCACCGGGCCCGGCCACCCGGCCCGTTCGTTGTCGCCCGGGCCGAGCAGGGGCGACGACGCCGCCTCGCTGACCCCGGCCCCCGCCAGCACGTCACGCAGCTGCCGGCGGGCCCGCTGGTAGGGCGTGAGACGGCCGACGTAGGGGCTGTCGGGCACGGTTCGCGGGATCCGGCTGAAGCCATGGTGGCGGCCCACCTCCTCCACCAGATCGATCTCGGTGATGGCGTCGGGCCGGAACGAGGGCGGCACGACCTCGTGGACGCCCTCGCCGGCCGGCGTGGCCTCGAAGCCGATGGGACCGAGCAGGGAGCGGACGTCGTCGTCGTCGATCTCGGTGCCGAGCAGCGCGTTCACGCGAGCGGTCCGTAGGCGTATGGGCGGCGAGGGGGCGGGCCGTCGCCACAGGTCGAGCGCGCCCGACGCCACCTCGCCCGTGGCCAGGATCTCGAAGAATCGGGCCGCGGCACGTTCGATGCCCTCGGGATCGCACCCGCGCTCGAAGCGGGCCGACGCCTCGGAACGAAGACCGAGCCGCTTCGACGAGCGGGCGATCGACAGGGGGTCGAAGTAGGCCGCCTCCAGCAGCACCGACGTGGTGGACGCGGAGATCTCCGACGAGGCGCCGCCCATGATCCCGCCGATGCCCACCGGAGCGCCGGTGGCGTCGCAGATGAGGCAGTCGTCTCCGGTGAGGCGTCGCTCCACGCCGTCGAGGGTGACGAGAAGTTCTCCCGCCGTGGCCCGGCGGACGAGCAGCCCCCGGCCGGGCACCAGGTCGAGGTCGTAGGGATGGGTGGGCTGGCCGAGCTCGAGCATCACGTAGTTCGAGGCGTCGACCACGTTGCTGATGGGGCGCATGCCCGCCAGCGTGAGGCGGCGGGCGACGAGGGAGGTCGACGGCCCCACCGTCACGCCGGTGACGACGCGGGCGGTGAAGCGCGGGCACAGGTCTGGGCACTCGACGGCGATCGTGGCCAGCTCCTCCACCGGCTGCGACGACCCGGCGAGGGACACCTCGGGGATGGCGAAGGGGATGCGCAGGCGGGCGGCGGCATCGCGAGCCACGCCGGCCACCGAGTTGGCGTCGGGCCGGTTGCCCTCGATGGCCAGGTCGTAGACCACGTCGGCCTCCACGCCGAGTGCGGCGGCGAGCGGGCTGCCCAGCTGGTGGTCGCCGTCGAGCACCATGATGCCGTCGGCGTCCTCCCCGAGCCCCAGCTCCTTGGCCGAGCAGATCATCCCCTCGGACCACTCCCCCCGCACCTTGCGCCGGCCGATCTCGAAGTCGCCGGGCAGCACGGCCCCCACTGGAGCGAGGGCCACCAGCTGCCCGGCGGCCACGTTGGGCGCACCGCACACGACCTGCAGCGCTCCCGACCCGGCGTCGACCTCGGTGATCCGCACGCGGTCGGCCTTCGGGTGGCTCCGGACGTCGAGCACGCGAGCCACCACGACGTCGGACAGCCCGGCGCCGATGCGCTCGACGCCCTCGACCACCATGCCGAGGTCGTCGAACGCCTCGCCCAGCGCGACCGGGTCGAGGTCGAACGGCGCGAAGTCTCGGAGCCACGAGAGGGGGACGCGCACGGGCGGCTGCTCCTCAGAACTGGGAGATGAAGCGGATGTCGTTGTCGAGCAGGATGCGCATGTCGGAGATGCCGTGGCGCATCTGGGCGCATCGGTCGATGCCGAAGCCGAAGGCGAAGCCCGACCACTCCTCGGCGTCGAGGCCCACGGCGGCCAGGACGTTGGGGTGCACCATCCCGCACCCGCCGAGCTCGATCCACCCCGTGCCCGAACAGGTGCGGCACCCGGCCCCCGAGCAGATGGCACAGGTGATCTCGAACTCGGCCGACGGTTCGGTAAACGGGAAGTAGGCCGGTCGCAGGCGGGAGTGGATGCCGGGCCCGAAGTAGGCGCCGGTGAACGCCTCGATGGTGCCGGCCAGGTCGCCGAAGGTGACGCCCTTGTCCACGACCAGTCCTTCGACCTGGTTGAACGACGCCGTGTGGCGGGCGTCGGGCGTGTCCTTTCGGTACACCTTGCCCGGCATGATCGAGTAGATCGGCGGTGGCTGGGACTGCATCACGCGGATCTGCACCGGCGACGTGTGGGGGCGCAGGAGGGTGGACTCCGGCTCCCCCCAGTCGAGGTACAGGGTGTCGAACCCACTGCGCGCCGGATGGCCCTTCGGGAAGTTGAGGGCCTCGAAGCTGTGCCAGTCGGTCTCCGCCTCCGGTCCCTCGGAGACGGTGTAGCCCATTCCGACGAACACGTCCTCGAGCTCGTCGCGCGTCTGGGTGACGAGGTTGAGGTGGCCGCGCCGCGGCCCGGGCAGCACCTCGGTGAGGTCGAGGCGCTCGGCGTCCAGACGGGCGGCCCGCTCCCTCGCCTGGAGCTCCACCGCCCGCGCCGCCGACAACTCGGAGAGGCGCCGCCGGACCTCGTTGACCAGCCGGCCCTGGGTCCGGCGCTCGTCCGGGGACAGGGCACCGAGCGCGGCGTTGCGGGCTGCCAGAGGCGACCGCTTCCCGACGACCTCGGCCTCGGCGGCGCGCAGGTCGTCGGCGGTGGCGGCCGACTCCAGCCGCAGGCGGCCCTGCTTCTCGATGTCGTCCAACTCGTCCGCCGTCACGACCCGTGCAGCTCCTCGAAGGCGTAGAGCGGCAGCGTAAAGCGGAACGTCGAACCCTCGCCGGGAACGGACGTCACGTCCAGCTGCCCGCCGTGCGCCTCCACCAGGCCGCGGCTGATCCACAACCCCAGGCCGGTGCCGTTGGGCTTCGTCTCGGCCCGGCGGAAGAACTTGGTGAACACGCGAGCGAGGTCGCTCTCGGGAAACCCCTCGCCCTGGTCGACAACGGCGACGGACGCCTGGGAGTCGGAGATGTTGCCCTCGACGCGCAGCCCGACGGGAGAGGCGTACTTGCATGCGTTCTCGACCAGGTTGGTGAGGACCTGGACCACCTTGTCGGCGTCGGCGTACACACTGGGGAACGACGCCGGGAAGTCGAGGACGCAGTCGAGGTCCGGATACTCCATGCGGACCTTCTCCACGACGGTGCGGCTGAGGTCGGGAAGGTCGACCATCTGCCGGCGCAGGACCAGGCGGCCCGATTCCAGCCGGCTGATGTCGAGCAACTCGGTGATGAGGCGTGTGACACGGTCGGCGTCGTGGTTGACCTGTTCGAGCATCATCCGCTTCTGGTCGTCGCGCAGGCGCTCCCACCGGTTGAGCAAGAGGCTCGTGTACCCCTTCACCGACGTGAGCGGCGAGCGCAGCTCGTGGCTGACGGTGGACACGATCTCGATGCCGGTGGCGCTCTGGTGGCGGCGTGCCTCGGCCAGCCGCAACGACAACACGGCGCCCTGGAGCCGGCCCCCGTCGCGCAGGTAGCGCCCCGTCGCGTTGACCTTCACCCGCTCGCCGTCCGCCCGGGCGATGCTGATCTCCTGCTCCGGCAGACTGGACACCGAGCGCAGGTTCGCGGACGGATGCCACCCGCCGGCCAGGAGCGGATGGCCTCCCTTGGACCGCGGCGCCAACATCTCGCAGGACTGGCCGACCAGCTGGTCGCTCGGATAGCCGGTGAGGGCGACGGCGGGTTGGTTGACCTCGACGATCCGGCGGGCGCCGTCGAGGCAGACCACAGCGTCGGGAAGCAGGTCGTAGGGCTGCATGTCAGGTGGCGCTGGCCAGTTCCCGCCGGGCCCGCCGCTGGCGGGCGGCCTCGAAGCACAGGATGGCCGCGGCCATACCGACGTTCAGCGAATCGGCTCGGCCCGCCATCGGAATGGTGATCTCGCCGTCGAGGCTCTCCACCACCGAGTCCGGGAGTCCCGAGGCCTCGTTCCCCAGGACGAGGGCGGTGGGAAAGGTGAGATCGGCACTCGTGTAGTCGCCGCCCCGGCCCGCCACCGTGCCGAGGCGGCGCAGGCCCCAGTCGCCCAGTCGCCGCAGCACGTCGACGGGATCACCCCCGTCGACCACGGGGACGTGGAACAGGGCCCCCGCCGACGCCCGCACCGCCTTGGGGTTGTAGAGATCGACGCAGCCGTTGCACGAGATCACGCCGCCGGCCCCCGCCGCCTCGGCGCTGCGGAGCACCGTGCCGGCGTTGCCGGGGTCGCGCACGTCGACGCACACGACCACCAGGGCGGCGGTGCGCAACGCCTCGAGATCCACGTCGACGTACGGCAGGGTGGCCATCACCGGCTGCGGGGTGACCGTGCCGGCGACCCGCTCGAGCACGCCCGGGGCGAGCTCGTGGACGCGCGCGCCGGCGGCCGCGGCCCGGTCGAGCAGATCCGCGGGGGCTCCGGGCGCTGCGAACACCGCTTCGAGAGGCACTCGCGCCGCGAGTGCCTCCGAGATCACCTTGACGCCCTCGGCCACGAAGACCCGCTCGGCCTGCCGCGCGCTGGTGCGCCCCGCGAGCCTCCGCAGCCGTTGGACCTTCTGGTGGCGGTAGGCCAGCCCAGTGCTCAGCGTTGCTCCGACGGCCCGTCCGCCTCGGCGGCGACGCCGTTGGCGTCGGCGGCGGAGACCGCCAGCTTCACCAGGCCGCCGAAGGCAGCCGGGTCGGCCACGGCCATGTCGGCCAGGACCTTGCGGTCGACGTCGATCTCGGCCAGGCGCAGCCCGGCGATGAACCGGCTGTAGCTGACGCCGTGCTCGCGGGTGGCGGCGTTGATCCTCTGGATCCACAGCCGGCGGAACTCACCCTTGCGGGCCCGCCGGTCGCGATAGGCGTAGGCCAGTGAGTGCATGACCTGCTCGTTGGCGGCACGGAAGCTGCGGCTCTTGTTGCCGTAGTAGCCCTGTGCCTGCTCGAGCACGGCCCGACGTCGCTTGTGACTGTGGACGGCGCGCTTGACTCTTGCCATCGTCGGTCCTTTCGTCCGGGGAGGGGTGGAGGGGAGGTGCGGTCGCCGAGACGGGCGGTCAGAGCCCGAGCAGGCGCTTGACCTGCTTCAGGTCGCCGCCGGTGACTTCGGCGCCACGCGCCAGGCGGCGGGTTCGCACCGACGACTTCTTCTCGAGCAGGTGGGCCCGGAACGCCTTGCGGCGGCGGACCTTCCCGCTGCCCGTGACCTTGAAGCGCTTCGCAGCGCCCCTGTCCGTCTTCATCTTCGGCATGGTCAGCCTTCCTGGCGTGCGTCGCCGGATCCGGGGACCGGGGCGACAGTGGTGACGGGCGGGGCCGCCGCCGGCGTGGGCGCGGTGACGGCGTCGGGGGGTGCGGGTGCTGGCGGGGTCGTGGCGGCGGGTGGGGCGGTGGCGTTCGGCGCGGGGGCGGGCGGGCCGGAGGCGGGCGGGGCCGACCCGTTGGAAGCCGCCTTCTTCGGCGCATGTGCCTGCTGGGCCCGCTTGTCCGGTGCAAGGACCATGATCATGTTGCGCCCGTCCACCTTGGGCGCGGCCTCGATCTTCGCCGCTGCGCCGACCTCCTCGGCGACGCGGTGCAGGATCTTCAGCCCCAGCTCCTGATGGCTCATCTCGCGGCCGCGGAACATGATCGTGATCTTGACCTTGTGGCCCTGCCCGAGGAACTTGCTCACCTGGCGGGTCTTGGTCTCGAAGTCGCCCGGCCCGATCTTGGGCCGGTACTTCATCTCCTTGATCCCGACGTTGGTGGTCTTGCGCCGTGACTCCTTGGCCCGCTGCGCGGCATCGAACTTGTACTTCCCGTAGTCCATGATGCGGCAGACCGGGGGGTTGGCCATCGGGGCCACCTCAACGAGGTCCAGGTCGGCCTCTCGTGCGATCTGCAGTGCCTCGGGAAGCGCCTTGATGCCGAGCTGGCTCCCGTCGGCGTCGACCAGGCGGACCTCCCTGGCCCGTATCCGGTCGTTGATCCTGGTCTCGTTGGCGCCCGCTGTGGCGATGCGGCATCCCCTCCTTGGGTCGGTGCCCTTTCGCGAGAAAGGGCAGGCGTCGGAAGCAACGCCCGCCCTCGGCGGCCATTCGACCCGAGCACACCAGCGCATGGCGCAGTGGTCGGGTGGGGACTCGGCATGTGGCTCCGCCCCGCTTCCCGGTTCAGTTTTGAACGCCTAGGGTACCAGCGATGAGCTCCCTGTGGACACCCGGCGGTGAGCGGCCGGTGGGGGGTGGCGACCCCGGCGGCCGTCCGGGACCACCTGGAGCCGCCCCGGCGGGGCCGGCGGCCGCGCAGCCCGAGACGGAGGCGGAGCTCGAGGCGCACATGGCGGAACTGCGGGATGCGCTGTCGAAGACGCCCGCAGCCGTCGTGGTGGCCAACCACTGCTTCGGGCTGTTCGAGCTGGCCGCGCTGCACCTGTCGCTCCAGCCTCCCCAGCTCGAGGAGGCGAGGGTCGCCATCGACGCCCTCGGGGCCGTCATCGACGGCTTGGCCGGCCGGTTGGGCGCCGAGGAGGAGCAACTCAAGGAAGGCCTCACCCAGCTGCGGCTCGCCTTCGTGCAGCTCCGCACGGCCGTCGGCGGCAGCGAGCAGGCGGCGCCGTAGGGGGTCGCCCCTTACGGCACGGCGGCGGGTCGCACGTCGGACGCCTCGGGCTTGCCCCGTGGATCGGTGACCGGCACGTACTCGACGTCGATGCCGACGGGGATCGTGCGCGAACCGTCGGCGATGGCCGTGCAATGGAAGAACAGGCGGCCGCCGTCCGCCGTCTCGAGGTAGCCGTAGCCCTTGTGGTCGTCGTACTCGGCCACCCGGCCCCGCGCCGCCGGCGCCACGTCAGTGGACGATCTTCGAGAGGGGGAGCTCGATGATGTCGGTGGCGCCGGCATCGCGCAGGGCGGGGATGAGCACGTTGATCTCCGCCTTGGGCACGACCGTCTCCACCGCGTAGCCGGCGTCGCGGAACAGCTTCGAAACCGTCGGTGCCCGCATCGCCGGCAGGATCTCGATCACGCCGTCGAGATCGGCCTCGCTCACGTTGAGCTTCACCAGCACCTTTCCCCGCGCCTCGAGGGTGCCTTGGAGCAGCGTGAGGATCTGGCCCATGGCGTGGCGCTTCTCGGGGTCCTCGCACGCCGCCGGGTTGGCGATCAGCTCGGTGTAGGACACCAGGATGGTGTCGACGATCCGCAGTCCGGCCGCCTTGAGCGCCCGCCCGGTCTCGGTGATCTCGACCACGGCGTCGGCGATGTCGGGAACCTTGGCCTCGGTCGCCCCGTACGACAGCGTGACCTCGGCGTCGACGCCGTGCTTCTCGAGGTACAGGCGCGTGAGCTCGGGGTACTCGGTGTGGACACGGGCGCCGAGGGGCAGGTCCTCGGCCCGCGTGATCGTCGAGTTCCCCGCCACCGCCAGCACGACGTTGATCGGTCGGGCCGTGGCCTTGGAGTAGTGCAGCTCGCCGAGGGCCACCACGTCGCTCGAGGTCTCCTCGATCCAGTCCCGCCCGGTGATGCCGAGGTCGAACAGGCCCCGGGCCACGTACCGGGGGATCTCCTGCGGGCGCAGGATCCGCACGCTGTCGATACGAGGGTCGTCGATGGTGGCCGAGTAGTCGACGTCGGAGCTGCGCCGCACCGACAGGTCGGCCTCCTCGAACAGCTGGATCGTCGAGCGTTCCAGCGACCCCTTGGGGAGCACGAGGCGAAGCACGAGTCTACCCGCCCGCCCTGGGACCGACGGCCGGCTTCGGCAGCTGGCGCAGGAGGTCGGCCATCTCGATGGCGGCGGCGGCGGCGTCGAAGCCCTTGTTCCCGGACTTGCCGCCCGCCCGGTCGAGGGCCTGGTCGACGGTGTCGGTGGTGAGCACGCCGAACACCACCGGGATGCCGGTGTCGAGCTGGGCCCGCTGCACGCCGGCCGCGCACTGGCCGGCCACGTGGTCGAAGTGGGCCGTGGCGCCGCGGATGACGGCGCCGAGGCAGACGACGGCGTCGTACTCGCCGGACGAGGCCAGCCGCAGGGCCACCAGCGGGAGCTCGAACGCGCCCGGCACCCAGGCGAGGGTGATCGAGGACTCGTCGACGCCGTGGCGCAGCAGGCCCTCGCTCGCCCCGTTGAGGAGCCGCTCGGTGACCAGCTCGTTGAACCGGCTGCAGACGATGGCCACCCGTAGGCCCTCGCCCCGCCGCTGACCGCTAAACGTCGTCATCGAGCCCCTCCAGGTGATGGCCCATCCGGTCCCGCTTGGTGCGGAGGTAGGTGGCGTTCTCGACGTTGGGCGACGACTGCAACGGCACGCGCTCCACCATCGCGAGGCCGAAGCCGTCGAGGCCGCCGTACTTGGCAGGGTTGTTGGTCATGTAGCGCATGGTGGTGATGCCGAGGTCGACGAGGATCTGGGCCCCGATGCCGTACTCGCGGCTGTCGACCGGGAGGCCGAGATCGAGGTTGGCGTCGACGGTGTCGCGTCCCTGCTCCTGCAGCGTGTAGGCGGCCAGCTTGTGGGCCAGGCCGATGCCCCGCCCCTCGTGGCCGCGCAGGTACACCACCACGCCGAGCCCCTCCTCCGCCACCCGCTGCACGGCGGCCTCGAGCTGCCACCCGCAGTCGCACCGCATCGAGCCGAACACGTCGCCGGTGAGGCACTCGCTGTGCACGCGGACGAGCACGTTCTCCTCGCCCTGCACGGCCCCCTTCACCAGCGCCAGGTGCTGGTCGCCGTTGAGCACGCTCTCGTAGGCGTAACAGGTGAAGTCGCCGTACGGGGTGGGAATTCGAGCCTCCGAGACCCGCTTGACCAGCTTGTCCTTCTGGCGCCGGTACCGGATGAGGTCGGCGATGGAGATCAGCAGGAGGCCGTGCTCGGCGGCGAACGCCTCGAGGTCGGGCAGCCGCGCCATCTCGCCGTCGTCGCGCACGATCTCGCACAGCACGCCGGCCGGCCGGAGGCCCGCCAGGCGGGCCAGGTCGACGGCCGCCTCCGTGTGGCCGGCGCGCTTGAGCACGCCGCCGGGCCGGTAGCGGAGCGGGAAGATGTGGCCGGGGCGGCTGAGGTCGCCGGGATCCGTGGCCGGATCGATGAGGGCACGGATGGTGGCGGCGCGGTCGGCAGCCGAGATGCCGGTGCTGGTGCCGGGCCGGTAGTCGACGCTGACGGTGAAGGCGGTGCGCTGCGACTCGGTGTTGTCGAGGACCATGAGCGGCAGGGCGAGACGGTCGAGGTCGGCACCGAGCATGGGCATGCAGATCAGGCCGGACGTGTGCTTGACGAAGAACGTGATCCGCTCGGCCGTGGCGTGCTCGGCGGCGAGGATGAGGTCGCCCTCGTTCTCGCGGTCCTGGTCGTCGACGACGACCACCATGTCGCCCCGGCCGATGGCGTCGACCGCCTTCTCGATGTCTGCGAACGGCACCGCTGCCTACCTGCGTCCTTCCAGGAGCTTCTCGACGTACTTGGCCATCAGGTCGACCTCCAGGTTCACCGTGTCCCCCGGGCCCTTCCGCCCGAGGGTCGTGGAGGACGCCGTGTGGGGGACGATGGCCACGGAGAAGCAGTCGTCGCCGACATCGACCACCGTGAGGCTACAGCCGTCGACCGCGATCGGGCCCTTGGCCACCACGTACCGGGTCAGCTCGGCCGGCATCCCGACCTCGAGATCGGGCGCGGCCCGGACGATGCGGCCGACGGCGTCGACGTGGCCCTGCACGAGGTGGCCGCCGAGGCGCGTGGAGGGCGTCACCGCCCGTTCGAGGTTCACGCCGTCCCCCGGCGCCAGGGAGCCGAGGTTGGTCCGCGCCAATGTCTCGGCCACGACGTCGACCTCGTACCAGCCGTCGCCTACCTCGACGGCGGTCAGGCAGCACCCGTTGTGGGAGAGGGAGTCGCCGACGCCGAGCCCGTCCAGCACGACCGTGGCCCGGAAGCGGAAGCGACCTCCTGCCCGGTCCCGGAGCGTGCCCACCTCCTCGACGATGCCGGTGAACACGCGGCGCCTACCGAGCGCCGTTCGCTGGCGCCAGTTGCACCCGCAGGTCGTCGCCGAGGCGGGTCACGTCGACGAAGCGCCCGCGCCACAGGTCCTCGACGGAGCGGGCGCCCGCACCGGAGAACAACCCGCACGCGTCGTGGCCGCCTTGGAGTGCGGGGGCGAGGTAGAGGACGTAGCGGTCGACCAGCCCCGCCGAATGGAACCCGTGGGCCACGCCCGCGCCCCCCTCGACGAGCAGCTGCACCACCCCTCGCCGGCCGAGGTCGTCGAGCACGGCGCCGAGGTCACCGGACATCTCCAGGGCGGGATGCACCCTGGCTCCGGGCGGGGCCTGCCCGAGCACCACCCGCATCGGGTCGCGGCCGGGCACGCGACGGACGGTGAGCTCGGGGTCGTCGGCCCGCACGGTCCCGGCGCCGACCAGCACGGCGTCGCTCTCGGCCCGCAGCCGGTGGGCGTCGTCGCGGGAGGCCTCGCCGGTGATCCACCGGCTGGAGCCGTCGGCGGCGGCGATCCGGCCGTCGAGAGTGGCGGCCAGCTTGAGCACCACCCATGGCCGGCCCGTGGTGCGGTGCTTGAGGTACGGCGCCAGCTGGGCCGCCGCCTCGTCGGCCCGCACGCCCACCTCCACGGCGATCCCGCCCGCCCGCAGCCGAGCGGTGCCCCGGCCCTGCACCCGTGGGTCCGGGTCCTCGATCGCCACCACCACGCGCGACACGCCGGCGGCGATCAGAGCGTCGGCACACGGCGGCGTGCGGCCGTGGTGCGAGCACGGCTCGAGGGTGACGTACAGCGTGGCGCCGGCGGCCGACGCTCCCGCCGACTCCAGGGCCTCGATCTCGGCGTGCGGGCCTCCCGGCGCGGCCGTGGCCCCCTCATGGACGGCGCCGTCGGCGGTGACGAGCACGGCGCCCACCCACGGGTTGGGCGGTGAGACGGTGCGTACCGCCGCCGCCCGCGCCATCGCCCGGTCCAGAAAGGCGGCGTCGACCTCCATGGGCACGTCGCATGATCCTCCACTTCCGGCGGAGCGGCCACACGCGTTCGCTCCTGTGGCGGGCCGTCAGTGCGAGGTCGGCTCATTGGCGAGGAGGGCGAGGGCATGGGGGACGACGTCGAGCACGGCGGACAGGCATTCGACGGCGCCGGCCGGCGAGCCGGGCGTGTTGACCACCAGGGCGGAGCCGACCGTCCCGGCCACCCCCCGCGACAGCCGGCCGAGCGGGTTCACCAGGCGCATCGCCTCGGCCAACCCGGGCGCCTGGCGCTCGAGCACGGCGAGGGTCCCCTCGGGGGTGAGGTCGCGGGGACCGAAGCCGGTTCCCCCCGTGGTGACCACCAGCCCGCTGAAGCGCCGGGCCATGAGGCGCACGGCTGCGGCCACCGTGTCGACGCCGTCGGCCACCACCTGCTGGTCGTCGACCGCGAAGCCGGCCGCCGCCAGCGCGGCGGCCAGCGCCGCCCCCGACCGGTTCTCACGAGTGCCCGCCACGACGCCGTCGGACACGGTGAGGACCTTCGCCCGCAGCTCCATGGGGCCGACGTTAGGACCCCGTCCGGCTCACGAGCCGGCGTCGCGCCGGAGGCCGACCACGAACATGCCGTCGGTACCGGCCGCCTGCGGCAGCAGGCGTGCGCCGCGGCCGAGCCGCTCCCAGGGCGCACCCGGCGCAGGGATCGCCACCAGGTCGGGATGTGCCGACGCCAGCCACGCGTCGATCGACTCGGTCTCCTCGAGGGTCAGGGTGCAGACGCTGTAGACGAGCGTGCCGCCGGGGCGCACGAGTCCCACGGCGCCGTCGAGCAGGCTGCACTGGAGGGCGGCCAGGCGCCCGACGTCGCCGGGCTGGATCCGCCACCGGGCGTCGGGCCGCCGGCGCAGGACGCCGAGGCCGGAGCAGGGGGCGTCGACCAGGACGCGGTCGAACGAGCGGGGCCGGAAGGCCGGACGGGTCGCGTCGGCGACCACCACGGCCACGTTGTCCAGGCCGAGGCGGCGCGCGTTGGCGGCCACGATGCCGCAGCGAACGGGCGAATGGTCGCCGGCGACGACGACAGCCGGGCCTGCAGAGGCCATCGCCGTGGCCTTGCCCCCGGGGGCGGCGCAGACGTCGGCCACCCGTTCACCCGGTGCGGCACCGACGTAGGCGGCCACCTGCTGGGAGGCCTCGTCCTGGATGTAGCCGTCGGCCCGCTCGATCACGTCGGGCGCCACGTTCATCTGCTCGAGGGCGGCCTCTGCGGCGGGGCCACCGAGGTCCGAGGCGAGGCGGTGGACGACCCAGTCCGGATAGCTCAACCGGGTCGGCGGGTCGGGCCAGGGCGGCGGGGGCTCGCGCACGAGGCGGCGCAGGACGGCGTTCACCAGCCCGCGCGCCCTGGCCGGCGACAGGTCGACGGTGGCCGACACCGACGCGTGGGGCGGCGTCCGCAGGAACACCACCTGATATGCGCCGAGGCGCAGGACGTTGCGGACCTCCGGCTCGAGGGGCCGGCCGACCAGCCGGTCGATCAGGAAGTCGCACGCCCTTCGCATCCGCGTCGTGCCGTAGACCAGCTCGGTGGCAAAGGCGCGGTCCCGCCGGTCGAGCGAGCTGGCCTCGAGGAGCCAAGGAAGCACCAAGTTGGCGTACGCCCCGCCGTCGATGCGTTCGAGTGCCTCCAAGGCCACTCTCCTCGCCGTGGTACGGGCACCGGTCACGACCCCAACCGGTCGCCCTCCTGCCAGCGCACCCCTCGCGCCCACTCCGCGGCAGCCATCGGCGACCTGCCCTCGGGCTGCACGTCGAGCAGCTCGAGAGGCGCCGTCCCCGTCGGGACCGTCAGGCCCGTGCCGGTCACCCGGTGGGCGCACGCCCGGAGCACCTTCAGGCGGCGGCCCCGGAACGTGGTCCACGCCCGGCCCACCCGGACGATCCGCTCCAGCTCCTCGGCCGGCCGCGACCAGTCGAGACAGAGCTCGTCGACGTCGAGCTTCGCCGCGTACGTGGGCTCACCCGCTTGCGGCTCCCCGTCGCCCAGACCGGCGGCCAGCGCGTCGACGACCAGGCGCGTCCCCAACTCGATCAGCCGGAGGCGCAACTCGTCCGCCGTCTCGTCCTCGCCGATGTCGACTCGGGCGCGGCGGAAGACCGGGCCGGTGTCGAGCCCCTCCTCGAGTCCCATGAGGCAGACGCCCGTCTCGGCGTCACCCGCGAGGATGGCTCGCTCGACCGGTGCTGCGCCGCGCCACCTCGGCAGGAGGGAGAAGTGCACGTTGACCATCGGGAGAGCGGCGAGCACGTGGGCCTTGACCAGGCGCCCGTAGGCGACCACCACCCCGAGCTCGGCGCCCAGCTCGACCACGTCGTCGACCCGGTCCGACACGGGAAGGCCGAGATCGAGGGCGGCCGCCTTCACGGGCGTCGGCAACAACCCCGGCCCCCGCCCGCGGCGCTTGTCGGGTTGGGTGACGACCAGCGCGACGTCGTGGCCGGCCTCCACGAGGGCCCGCAGCGGCGGGACGGCGGCCTCGGGCGAGCCGAGGAAGGCGAGGCGCAGGACGACTACCTCGCGTCGAGGTGGAGGGCGCGCTCGCGCAGGGCGCGCTTGGCCTCCTTGCGCTGCTGCGGGTCGAGGCGCTCGAGCAGCAGCACGCCGTCGAGGTGGTCGGTCTCGTGCAGGAACACCCGCGCCAGGATCTCGTCGGCGTCGATCGACACCTCGTTGCCGTCGAGGTCGAGGGCGTCGAGGTGCACGTGCTTCGGCCGCACGATCGGCCAGAAGAGGCCGGGCACCGACAGGCACCCTTCGTCGTAGGTCCACTCACCGGCGTGCCCGCTCACCACGGGGTTGATGGCGACCGAAGGGCCCTGGCCGACGTCCCACACGAACAGCCGCTTCTGCACACCGACCTGGTTGGCGGCCAGGCCCACCCCGGGGGCGGCGTGCATGGTCTCGATCATGTCCTCGACCAGCCGGGCGAGGACGCCGTCGATCTCGGTGACCATCTGGGTCGGCTGCCGCAGGACGGGGTCGCCGTGGACCCGAATGGTGTGCGTGCCCATCCCGGCCAGGCTACCGGCCGGGCCGGGGACCCGAACCCTCCGGCGGGGCGGCCGCCGCGTCACGGACGGCGCCTTCACACGCGGGCCGGATCGACCTCCACCCGCAGGCGGGCGCCGGTGCGCGGAACGGCGGCCAGCGCGTCGGCGAGGACGGTGTGGTCGCTCGCTCGCACCAGCCACCGTCCGTCGGCGGGGCCGAGCACCTCGACCTCGGGGCCGAGGGCGGCGACGAAGCCGGCGCCGTCGCCCGAGACCAAGGCCAAGGCGGCCGCCGGCGGGAGCCGGAGGTCGGCCCGGCGCGGCGCCTCGTGGGCGGCCACCCGGCCGGCGTCGGCGTGCACGGCGGCGCGGAGCACCTCGTGGCCGGGCAGGCGCGTCTGCACGACGACGCGCCCTCCGGCCGCCCGACCGCCCACCAGGCGGGCGGCGCGCGCGAGCAGCGCCAGCGCCTGCTCGGCGGCGCGGAAGCGGGCGGCGAGCAGCTCCCGGTCGAAGTCCAGGAACACGACGGCGTCGGCCGCTGGCAGGCGGTGCAGCAGCGCGTCGGTGCCGACGAGGACGCCGGCACCAGGAAGGTCGGCCGACTCGCCCGTCACCTCGGCCACGGGCCGCCCGGCCAGCGCCTCCAGCTCCTCGCGGACGCGCGTCACGCCCGGTCGCAACCTCCGAAGCCTGGCTGCCCCGCACGACTGGCACACGGCCGCCCGCGTCCGCTCGCACCGGCGGCACCGGAGCGCGTCACCGTCGTCGGCCTGGGCCAGGCCGCCGTCGCAGTGCTCGCAGCGCAGGAGCTCGCCGCAGGCGCCGCAGGCGAGGAGCTGGGCCCGGCCCTTCCGGTTGAGGACGCAGGCGACCCGCCCGCCACCGCGCACCACGTCCACCACCCGGTCGGAGTAGAGCCCCGACCGGGGGTCGGCGCGGCGCCGGTCGATGATCTCCACGACCGGCCACCCGCTCCGCTCCGCCGCTCGGGCCGGCGCCAGCAGCCGACCCCATGCCAGCTGCTCGAGCGTCGGGCACGGCGACACCAGCACACAGGCGACGCCCGCCCGGCCGGCCCGCTCGGCCACCACTTCCCAGGCGTTCCAGGTCGGGGAGCGCTCCTCGCGGTACGCCTCGTCGTGGGCGTCGATGACGACGGCGGCGGCGAGCCCGGGGACGGGACTCCAGGCGGCGCCCCGCGCCCCGACCACCGCCCACCCGCCGGCCGCCGCCCGGGCCCAGTCCCGGGGCGCCAGCGCCACGGGCACGCCGGCGCCGCGCATCCGCCCGGCCAGAGCGGAGGCTCCCTCCACCGACGGCGCCAGCACGAGGACGTCGCCGCGCGCCGCGGCGACGGCGGCGAGGACGAGGGGCAACAGGTCGGCGGCGGGCGGGAGGCGCACGACCGATCGAGCCCCGGCCAGCGCCTCCTGCGCCAGGGCCTCGTGCGGAGCGGCCCCGGCCACCGGCCCGCCCGTCGAGGGGGCCGGCGGCAGGCCGCGGACCGCCCCCGGTGGCGACGCCGACCGGAGGACGGCGCGCAGCGGCCCCGCCCACCGCCAGGCCGCCCACCGGGCGAGGTCCACGAGGGCGGGCGGCGGGCCCCAGCCCGTCACCTTGGCCAGCGGTTGGAGCCGCACCCCGGCGGGCGGCGTCACGTCATCGGCGACGACCCAGCCGCCCACGCGCCGCCCGTGCAACCGGACGCGCACGATCGACCCGACGCGGACGTCACCGTCCCAAGCGGCGGGCACCGTGTAGTCGAACGCCCTGTCGAGGGCGGACACATCGGGCAGGACGCGCACCACCCTGGTCGTGCCGGGCACGGCCGGCGACCCGCCCGGAGGCGGCGCCGAAGGGTCAGAGACCGAGGGCCGCCTTCAGCGAGTCGAGCCGGGACAGGCTCTCCCAGGTGAACTCCTTCTCCGGTCGCCCGAAGTGCCCGTAGGCGGCGGTGCGCTGGAAGATGGGCCGGCGCAGCTTGAGGTCGCGGACGATGGCCGCCGGGCGGAGGTCGAACACGTCGTTGATCGCTGCGCCGATGCGGATGGGATCGACCTCCTCGGTGCCGAAGGTGTCGACCATCACCGACACGGGCCGGGCCACGCCGATGGCATAGGCCACCTGGATCTCGCACCGGCGCGCCGCGCCGGAGGCCACCACGTGCTTGGCCGCCCACCGGGCCGCGTACGCGGCGGAGCGGTCGACCTTGGTGGGGTCCTTGCCGGAGAAGGCGCCGCCGCCGTGCCGGGCCGAGCCGCCGTAGGTGTCGACGATGATCTTGCGGCCCGTGAGGCCGGTATCGGCATGCGGCCCGCCCAGCTCGAACTTGCCGGTGGGGTTGGCGAGGACCCGGAACTTGTCGGATGCGAATGCCTCGGGGAGCATCGGGTGGATCACGTGCTCGATCAGGTCCGGCTT
>DATAIT010000086.1 GCA_036262515.1 Acidimicrobiales bacterium
CGGTGCCGAGCGGGCTCCGCTCTCGCCCCACTGGCCGCCGGCGTCGAAGGCGGCGGTGGCCACCGTGGTGGCCGCCTCCAGCCGGGCCAGGCAGCGGTGCAGCTCGATGATGCCGTCGGCGTCGCCCAGTGTGGCGGCGCCAGCGCACACGCCGTCCAGCGCTTCCTTCAGAGCCTCCAGCACCCCTTTATCGTACACCTGTTCGACTCGCAAAGCAACCCAAAACCCTTGTGGCGCAAGGGTTTCTTGGTTCCGACGAGCGCCGGTGCTGGTCGGCGAAGCTGCGCGTGCGGCGCTGGCGTCACTGCTCGATCGTGAGGTCCTTCAGGTAGAACCAGTAGGTCCGCTTGCGGCAGACGCCCCACAGCGCCCACAGCTGGCGGAACATGGTCCAGGTGCGGCGGTAGCCGTCGCGCCACCCGAACTTGGCCCGCTTGGTGCGGTGGGTCACACCGCGCATGACCCTCGCCGTGCACGGCATGCGCGCCTCGGTGACCACCTCGTTGAGCATGATCTCGATGAGGTACCCGTTGCGCTTCGCCGGTGGGACGGACTCGAAGACCCACCGCGGCACGATGCGCTCGCCGGATGTGGGCGGGAACCGCAGGACGAGTGGGTTCCACCGGCCGTAGTCGAACACGCCGAGGGACATCGCCGCACGCCCCTCCATGTACGGGCGGCAGATGTCGTCGAGGTGGGCGGGGGTGATGCCGAGGAGGTCGGCGTCGACGAACAGGATGGCGTCGGCGTCGCTCAGGTCCACGCCCGCCTCCATGGCCAGCGCCTTGGACCCCGGCCCGGCCGGGCGCCGGAGCACCTTGGCGCCGGCGGCCAGCGCCTGCTCGGCCGTGTCGTCGCTCGAGCCATCGTCCACGACGATCACCTCGCGCACGACGGTGCAGCCGCGGCAGGCCGCCACCACGCCGGCCACCGTCGGCGCCTCGTCTCGAGCCGGGACGACGGCGTCGACGATCGAGTCGCGGCGCAGGCGGACGGGCGGCGCTATCGAACCGACGAGCGGGAAGGGGTCATACGGTCGGAACCCACCGGACGCATGCTACGGCCGAGCGATCCGTCCCGTCAGGGCGCGGCACCCATCTTGGCGTGGTCCCACGAGACGACCTTGTCGACGTCGATGCGCACGGCCACCCGCTTGGCGCTCATGCGCTCCACTCGGGACCGCTGCTCGTCCGAGCCGGGGCCCACGTAGCGCTCGAACACGCTGCGTCCGACGCGCAGAACCGACTCCCGGTCGTCGAGGATCGTGGCCCGGCCCAACAGCTCGACGCCCTTCAGCTCGTCGTAGGACTGACCGGATTCGGCGAGGCACGTGCAGCGCGGGTCCCGCCGCAGGTTCACCACCTTCTGGGAACGGGCGTAGGTCCACAGCGTGATGGCGCCGTCGAGGAATCCGTACCACATGGCCACCAGGTGAGGACGGCCGTCGGGTCCGATCGTGGCCACCTGGAGGTGGTTCGGCTCGCGCAGGAAGGCGTCCACCTCGGCGTCGGTCATCCGGATCTCGGCGCGCCGGCTCACGATCGGAACCTATTGGACGCTTCGGTGTCGAAGCGTCCGAACACGTGACGTCCGGACTCGAAACCCGACAGAAACCGCTCAAGACCACGGGCCGGCGTGCCGATCAACTGCGCATCCCAGGGCGGAACGGCACGGGACTGCCGCAACGGGACGGCTCCCTCGGGCGGGGATGCCAGCGCGCCGACCAGGCACCGGGGCAACGCTAGGCAAAGGAGCAAATCGCGTGAAGAAGGCTACGAAGATCGTCGCCGCCGTGGCTGCGGTGAACCTCGCCGCGGCAACCGTGGCGGCGGCCGCCATGTCCGGATCCGACAAGCCCCACAAGGGCGAAGAGGCCGCGTCGTCCACCACGGTGGCGCTCTCGGTCAGCGGTGGAGCGTCGGGGAAGACCAGGACGGGCGGTACCAGGAGCTCGACGAAGGCGGGAGCAGCAGCGACGACGGACGGCACCGGCGTCTCCGCCGGCACGGACGCCTCCACCTCGGCCGCGACGACGATCGCCGGCGGCACCGGCTCCGGCACCGGCACCGGCGCTGCGACGACCGGTCTCGGAGTGAGCCTGCCGACCCTGCCGAAGCTGCCCGGCGTCCCCACGATCACCAGCCAGTCGACCATCCCGGGCCTGGCCGGCCTGCCCGGTCTCGACATCCCGGGCCTCGGTGCGCTGCTCACCGGCGTCCAGTCCGGCGACCTGGCTGCGGTGACCAGCCTGCTCAACGGGCTTCCGACGAGCTCGCTTCCCCTCATCGGCACTCTCGTGCAGAACGTTCCCACCGGCCAGCTGGCCTCGGTGGCGGGGCTGCTCGCCGAGCCGACCTCGGCGCTGGCGTCGCTCCAGGGGGTGCTCGACGGGCTTCCCGCCGGCAGCCTCCCCATGCTCGCCACGCTGCTGAAGACGCTGCCGACCGGCCAGATCGGGAACGTGTCCTCGCTCCTGGGCGGCCTTCCCGCCGGCGGCGTCGCTCCCACGGCGTCGCTGCTCTCCACCGTCCCGGCCGACCAGCAGCAGCAGCTCGGGTCGCTGTTGAGCTCGCTGTCACCCACCCAGCTCTCCGCCTTCGACAGCCTGCTGTCGAGCCTGGCGGGAGGGGCCAGCCTCACCAGCCTCCTCGGCGGCCTTCTCGGGAACCCCTTGTCCGGCGTCACCGGTCTCAGCCTGCTGAGCGCCCTGCCCACGTCGTGCCTCGGTGCGCTGTCGACGGTCATCGGCCTGATCCCTGCCAACCAGGTCCCGGTGCTCGGTGCGCTGCTGAGCAACCTGCCCGCCTCGCCCCTCGGCGCCCTCGGGTCGCTGCTCGGCGGCGGGCTCCCCACCGGCTCCCTGTCCGACCTCTCGGGGCTGCTGTCGGGGCTGCCGACGGGTCAGCTCCCGGCCGTCGGCACCGTCCTCGGCGGCCTCACGCCGGGTGGCGCGGGGTCGCTGCTCGCTCTGCTCGAAGGCGTGCCGGACGGCGACCTGGCTGACGTCGGCCAGCTGCTCGGCATCCTCGCCTAGCCCTTCGAAGGCCCACACTCGACACGGTCACCCTGCCGGCCGCTCCCCCCGGCCGCAGGGGCACCCGCCCACATCCACGTCCCTCCGCCAGGGCGTGGATGTGGGCGGACTCGCGTGCTGCGGCAGGCACGGTTGCCGTGTCGGCGAGACTCGGGCGGTGGACACACCCCTCGACCGCTCGCTGTTCCCCGTGGTGCGGAACTGGAACTACCTGAACCACGCAGGCACCGCCCCGCCGTCGGGCCCGGCGGCCGAGGCCATGCACCGGTGCGTGGTCGAGGCGGCCGGCGGCGGCAGCATGGTGTGCAAGGGCCACGAGGACCGGGCCGAGGAGATCCGGGCGGCGGCCGGTCGCCTCATGGGCGTGCCGGCGGCCGACGTGGCGTTCGTGAAGAACACGTCTGAAGGCCTGGGCTTCGTCGCCAACGGCCTCACGTGGGCGGCGGGCGACCGGGTGGTCGTCCCTGACTTCGAGTTCCCGTCCACGCTGTACCCGTGGCTGGCCCTTCGCGACCAGGGCGTGATCGTCGATCTGGTGCCGACCTGCGGCCCCGGGCGGGTCCTGCCCGTGGACGCCTACGCGGCCGCCGTGGCCGCCGGCCCGGCACCCAAGGTCGTGGCCACCAGCTGGGTGCAGTTCGGGCGCGGGTGGCGCACCGATCTGGCCGGGCTGGCGCAGGTGTGCGCCGACAGCGGCGCCCTCCTGTGCGCCGACGTCATCCAGGGCCTCGGCGTCGTGCCCGCCGCCCTGGAGTCGTGGGGGGTGGACTTCGCCATGGCCGACGCCCACAAGTGGCTGCTCGGACCCCTCGGCGTCGGCGTGCTCTACGTGCGGCGCTCGGTGCTCGACCGTCTCCGGCCCCTCGAGCCCGGGTGGGCGTCGGTGGCCCACCGGGAGGACTGGGAGAACCGGGAGCTCGTCTGGGCCGGCGACGCCCGGCGGTTGGAGGGCGGCTCGGCCAACCTCACGGGGATCCACGCCATGGGTGCGTCCTTCGACCTGCTGCTCGACGCCGGCGTCGACCACATCTGGGCCCACGCCTCACGGCTGTGCGACCGCCTACGGGAGGGGCTGGCCGGTGCCGGCGCGTCCGTCCTCAGCGACGGCTCGGCCGCCGGGCGTTCGGCGATCGTGACCTTCGCCGTCGACGGTGTGGACCCCTACGTGCTGAGCGACGGCCTGCGGGCCCAGGGCATCGTGTGCGCGCCCCGCGCCCGCGGCGTCCGCGTGTCGCCCCACGGGTACAACACGGCCGACGAGGTGGACGCCCTCGTGGCCGCCGTGCGAGACGTCGTCAGGCCGAGATGAGGTCCTGCAGGCTCCCGGCCGTGAAGTCGCGCAGCTTGGCAATGGCCTTGGACTCGATGTGGCGGATGCGCTCGCGGCTCACGCCGAACTTGGCAGCCACCTCGGCCAGCGTGCGCGGCTCGCCCCGGTCGAGGCCGTAGCGCAGCGTGAGGATCTCGCGCTCGCGGGCGTCGAGCCGGTCGAGCAGGGCCGCCACCTGGGCGGGGAGCATGGCGGCCAGGACCGACTGGTCCGGCGGCAGGGCGGCGGCGTCGACGACCAGCTCGCCCAGCTCCGTGTCGCCGGTGTCGCCCCGCGGCTCGGACAGCGACACCGGGTCGACGAGGTAGGGGAGCAGCTCCTCGATCTTCGACAGCGGCATGGTGAGGGCGTCGATCAGCTCGCAGGGGGCGGGCGGGCGGCCGTGGGTCATCTCGTAGGCGGCCACCGCCTTGCGCAGGCGAAGCAGCTGGTCGACGGCGTGGACCGGGAGGCGGATCGTGCGGCTGGTGTTGGCGATGCCACGGGTGATGGCCTGGCGGACCCACCAGGTGGCGTAGGTGGAGAACTTGAACCCGCGTGACGCGTCGAAGCGCTCGACGGCCCGGATCAGGCCCATGTTGCCTTCCTGGATCAGGTCGAGCAGGGGCAGGCCCGAGGCGCGGTAGCCCTTGGCGATCGACACGACCAGGCGGAGGTTCGACTTCACGAACTTCGACGCCGCGTCCTCGCCCGCCTTCACGACGCCGAGGAGCTCGACACGGTTCTGCTCGGCCGCCTCGCTGCCGGACTCGAGCTCGGCAGCCGCCTCGCGCCCGAGCTTGATCAGGCCGGCCAGATGAGCTTCATCGGCCCTGGTCAGGAGCGGGTGCCGGGCGATGTCGTTGAGGTACAGCCTGACGCCGTCCTCCTCGCCGCTTCGAGCGCTGCGCTCGCTGACCACCCGATTTCCCTCCCACTGAGGAACCCACCCCCGCGGTGCGAACACGAGGTTACAGGCATCTGTGGCGTTTTCACAGCGCGCGATTACAGGGCCGTCCTGAGCAGCTCCGGCGCGACCGGGCAGGGCGCCTCGTCGTCCTCGTCATCCGGCGTCCGCAGCCCTGTCGGCCGCACCACCTGGTCGCACAGGGAGAGGGGCACGAGCTCGTGGTCGCGCTCCCACGCAGGGAGGGCGGAGGCGCCCAGGGACGACTCGACGGCGCGCCACATCCGCGCCGGCACCACCCGTCCGACGCCGGCGACCAGCCACACCGGCCGGCCGGTGGACCGGGCCACGGCGGCCGCGGCGCGCGACCCCGGCGTCGCCACGAACCACTCCGGGCCCACGACCGAGGCCTCCAGCACCACCAGGTCGGCCTCGGCGGCCGCCGCGCCGAGCCCGGCGTCGGGGACCTCCTCCACGAGCACGTCGACCGCCCGCAGCCGCCGGCCGAGGCCCGCCGCCTCCCCGCCGCCCGACACCAGGAGGATCTCGACGTCGCCCCGGCGGCGCAGGCCGTCGACCACCTGGTCGGGCCATCCCAGGACCACGACCGAGGCCTCGTCCGGGACGGCGCCGCACAGGACCGCAGGGGTGGCGTCCGCCTCCATCTCGGCCGCCGCCCGCCAGGCCTCCGCCATCGGGTCGGCCGCACACAGGACCCGTGAGCACAGCCACCACATGGGTCCCACGGCGGGGTGGCGCGCCACCAACCGCCGGCACGCCGTCACCAGGCCGGCCGGGTCGTCCCCGAGGGCGGTGAGGGCGCCGGCCGCCTCCTGGACGAGGACGCCCGGCCCGGCCCCGGTGGCCCGGGCCACCGACCGCAACCGCTCCATCGGGTGCATCGACGCACGACGCTACCGTCGCCCCGGTGCGACCCGCCGTCGCCACCCGCCGTCGCACCGGTGCGCCGTCTCGCTGCCGGAAAAGGTGGTGGACTACCTTGCCGCAGTGGCCAGCGCCCCGCCGCTCGATCTGACCCTGTCCCCCCTGAACGGGCCGCCACGCAGCGTGCAGGCGTGGCTCACCACCTTCCACCTCGTGTTCGTCGCGCTCGATCCGTTCACCTACGAGAGCGCCTGGCTGCTGCCCACCGCCGCCCGGGTGCTCACCGGCTTCCAGGAGGCGGACTGCCGCATCGCCTGGCTCGTGGCCGGCACCCCGGACGAGTGCCGCCAGTTCCTCGGCCCGCTGTCCCAGGCCATCCTCACCTTCTCCGATCCCGACCGCAGCGCCATCAAGGCCTTCGGCCTGGAACGCCTCCCCGCCCTCGTGCACGTGGGCACCGACGGGTCGGTGATCGGCGCGGCGGAGGGGTGGGGCCCTGCCGAGTGGAGGAACCTCGCGACGGCGCTGGCCAAGATGATGGCGTGGACGCCGCCGAACATCCCGGTCGCCGGCGACCCGGGGCCCTACCCCGGCTCCCCCGCCCTGGGCTGAGGGGCCTGCGGGCGCCGCCTGGCGCTAGCTGACCCCGCCGCGGGTGAGGCCGAGGACGTCGAGGGCCCGGTCTAGCTCCTCGGCGGTCATCCAGCCCCGCTCGAGGACGATCTCGCGGATCGAGCGACCGGAGCGGGTCGACTCCTTCACGACCTGCGCCGCCCGCTCGTAGCCGATGTGCGAGTTGAGGGCGGTGCCCAGTGACGGCGACGACTCGGCGTACGCCCGGCAGCGCGCCTCGTCGACCTCCACGCCGGCCACGCACGACTCGGCCAGCAGCGCGGCCGAGGAGGCCAACAGGCGGATGGACTCGAGGACGTTGCGGGCCATCACCGGCATCATCACGTTGAGCTCGAGGTTGCCGGCGGCGCCCGCGAACGCGATGGCGGCATCGTTCCCGACGACCTGGGCGACCACCTGGGCGACCGCTTCGGGGATGACGGGGTTCACCTTGCCGGGCATGATCGACGACCCGGGCTGGAGATCGGGCAGGCGGATCTCGGCCAGCCCGGTGCGGGGCCCGCTGGCCAACCACCGCAGGTCGTTCACCAGCTTGTGGAGCGAGACGGCGATGGTGCGCAGCGCGCCGCTCAACTCGACCAGCGCGTCCCGCCCGCCCTGGGCCTCGAAGTGGTCGACCGCCTCGGTGACGGCCAAGCCCGTGCGCTCGGCCAGCCGGGCGATGGTGCGGGCCGCGAACCCGGCGGGAGCGTTGATGCCGGTCCCGACGGCCGTGCCGCCAAGGGGCACCTCCAGCAGCCGCGGAAGGACCGACCTGAGGCGCTCGGCCCCGAGCTCCACGGACCGGGCCCAGCCGCCGAACTCCTGGCCGAGAGTGACCGGCGTGGCGTCCATGAGATGGGTCCGGCCCGACTTCACGACCTCGGCGAACTCCTCCTGCTTGCGTCGCAGGGCGGCGGCCAGACGGCCCAGCCCATCCTCGAGCGAAGTGGTCACGAGGGTGGCGGCCGCTACGTGGATGGCCGTCGGGAACACGTCGTTTGTGGACTGCGAGGCGTTCACGTGGTCGTTGGGGTGCACCGACCGGCCGAGCCGCTCGGCGGCCAGCCCCGCCACCACCTCGTTCATGTTCATGTTCGACGAGGTGCCGGAGCCCGTCTGGAAGACGTCGACCGGGAACTGGTCCCCATGGGCGCCGGCGGCGATGTCGCGCGCCGCCCCTGCGATGGCCGCCGCCATGTCCGTATCGAGCACGTCAAGCTCGGCGTTGGCCTCCGCCGCCGCCGCCTTGATCTCGGCCAGCGCGACCCGCAGCGCCGGCTCGATGCCCCGGCCCGAGATCGGGAAGTTGTCCACCGCCCGTTGCGTCGACGCTCCCCATCGGGCGCCGTCGGGGATGCGGACGTCGCCCATCGTGTCGTGCTCGATGCGGTAGCCGCCCATCGCCGGGCCACGGTAGTGGGCGCCACCTCCTCCCCCGGTCGTTGGCTCCCACCCACCGCACCGGTTACCGTTTCCTTCCAACAATGCACCGCTCCGGGACGACCCCGCGTCATCGGTGGCTCGGCATCGCGCTCTGCGCCCTCCTGCTGTCCACGAGCTTCGGCCTGCCCGGAGGCGTCCCGGCCGCGCTCGGCGACGAGATCGGGGCCAAGCGGGCGGAGGCAGAGCGGGTGGCGAAGCAGCTCGACGAGCAGGGCGAGCGGGTGAGCATCCTGGCCGAGAAGCTGAACCAGGCCCGGATCCAGGCCGACCAGCTGGCGGCCCGGGTGCGGGTCGCCGAAGGTGAGCTGGCGGCGGCCGACCGCGAGGTGGACTCCGTGCGGGGCCGCCTCCGCGATCGGGCCGTGGCCTCGTACGTGGGCGGCGGCCGCGGCGCAGGTGAGCTCCCCATCCAGCAGCTGCTGGACAGCGGATCGGCCAACGACCTCGCAGTACGCCAGGCCTACGTGTCGTCGATCGGGGGCGCCGAGCAGGCCACCGTCGACATGCTCGAGGCGGCCCAGGAGCAGCGCCGCGTGCAGCGCGCCCAGCTCGACGAGGCACAGCGGTCGGCCAAGGGCGTGCTGGACGACGTGGCCGCCCAGCAGAAGGCGGCGTCGGCGGCAGCAGCCGAGCGCAAGGCCACCCTCGACCGCGTCCAGGGGGAGCTCGGAGCACTGGTACAGGCCGAGCAGGCCCGGCGGGCGGCGGAGGAGCAGAAGCGGGTCCAGGCTGAACTGGGCGCCCGCCAGGCGCGCGAGGCGGCGGCGCGGGCGGCTGCCGCGGCCAAGGCCGAACAGGACCGGGCCCGTGAGCAGGAGGAGGCGGCCCGGCGCTCCAGCACCGTCCCTCCCGCCCGGCTTCCGGCGGTGACGATCCCCGGCGTCGTGGACGGCGGCGGACAGACCGGGGATCCGTCGACCGGCGAACGGACGGCGGTGCGCCCGCCTGCTCAGGGCGCCGACGCGGCCGTGGCCGAGGCGCGTCGCCAGCTCGGCAAGCCGTACGAGTACGGGTCGCCCGGCCCCGACACGTTCGACTGCTCCGGCCTCACCAGCTGGGCGTGGCGGGCCGGCGGGCGGACCCTCCCCCATTCGTCGGCCGCCCAGTACGGCGCCACGACCCGTGTCCCGGTGTCGGAGATCCAGCCCGGCGACCTCGTGTTCTACGGGGTACCCATCCACCACGTGGGGATCTATGCCGGCGGCGGGGAGATGGTGGAGGCCTCGGAGACGGGGACCCCCGTCCGCATGGCCTCGATCTACCGGCGCGATCTCGTCGGGGTCGGGCGCGTCGGGTAGAACGCCGGGGGTGCCCACCCGCCTCCCCGCTCCGGAGCTCGACGGCAGGGGCGGGTGGCTGGGCCTCCGCCGGCCGCTCACTCTGGCCCGCCTCCGGGGCAAGGCCGTCGTGGTGTACTTCTGGTCGGCGTCGAGCGCGGAGTGCCAGCGGCTCGTCGAGGACCTGCGCCCCGTCGAGGAGCTGTTCGGGGACGAGCTGGTCGTCGTCGGCGTGCACGCTCCCCGCTTCCCGGCGGAGGCGGAACACCGCCTGGTGGCCGACGCCGTGGCCTCCCTAGGGATCGCCCATCCCGTCGTCGACGACGCCGACCTCTCCGTGTGGGAGGCGTACGGGGCGCAGGAGTGGCCCACCGTGGTGCTGGTGGCCCCCGGAGGCGAGCTGGCCGGGACCGTGGCCGGCGAGGACTGCGGGTCCGTCCTGGAGAAGGCCGTCACCGAGGTCCTCGAAAGCTCCCCTGCGGTCGCCGGCCGGGTCCGCCGCCGCCCCGTCGCCGTCGACCGGCTGCTGCCTCCCGACGGCCCCCTCGCCTTCCCGGGCAAGGTGGCCTGCTCGCGGGACGGTCGCCTGCTCGCGGTGGGCGACACGGCCCACGACCAGGTCCTCGTGTGCTCGCTGGACGGCGTGGTGCTGGAGGCCCACACGGGGTTCCTGCGGCCCCAGGGCGTCCGCTTCGACCTGAGCGGAGTAGTGGTCTGCGACACGCTGGCGAACCGGGTGGTGCGCACCGACGGCGAGGTCCTGGCCGACAGCGTCGTGTCACCGTGGGACCTGGTCAGCGACGGCCGCTCCTGGGTCGTGGCCGAGGCCGGCGGGCACCGCGTGCTGCGCGTCCGCCCCGGCGAGCTGCGCACGCGGCTCGTGGCGGGGACCGGAAGCGAAGGGGCGGCCGACGGCCCGGTGGAGAAGGCGGCGCTGTCGCAGCCGTCCGGCGTGGCCTGCACCGCCCGCGGCATCGCCTTCGTCGACGCCGGTGCCAGCGCCCTCCGCCTGGTCGTGGACGAGCGGCGGGGCGGCTCCGTGTCGACCCTCGTCGGCGACGGCCGCTTCGGGTGCGGGGACGCCGACGGGGCCCCCGACACGGCCCGGCTGCAGTTCCCGCTCGGCGTGGCCGCCGACCCGCGGGCTCCCGACGGGCCCGTGTACGTGGCGGACACCTACAATGACGCGCTGCGGGCGTGGGAGGGCGGCCGGCTCCGCACCTTGCCGGTGCGGGGACTGCGGCGACCGGGCGGCGTCGACGTCCTGCCCGACGGCCGGCTGGTGGTGGCCGACACCGGCAACCATCGCATCGTGGTCGTCGATCCGCGGTCGGGAACGGTGACGCCGGTCGACCTGGACGAGACATGGGTGCACGGCTCCGACGGGCCGCCCCTGCGGGTGGCGTCCGGCCGCTCCGTCGCCGTCGACGTCGCCATCGAGCTGGTGGACGAGGAGCTCGACCGCTCCGGGGCGGGCTCGGACCCTCCCGTCGAGGCCGTGGTCTCCTCCCGGCCGGCCGCGCTGCTGGCCGGCGGTCCGCTGCGCCTTGCGCTCACGGCGGGGAGCGGCGTCATCGAGGTCACCGGCGGGCGGCCGGGGTTCGGGCACCTCCTCGTCGAGGTCACCGCCCGCACCACGGGGGCCGGCGGCGCCGCCCGGCGGGTCCAGCGCCGCCGCCACACCCTCGACGTCGACTGACCCCCTCTCGAACGGCGGGTGGGGCACGGAGAGCAGGCGGGCGGCGGGCTACAGCGGGCCGGCGGGCTACGGTCGGCGGCCGTGCGGGCGGCGACGATCGTGGACGGCGATGTCGTCGCGCGGGAGCACCCCGATCCCGTTCCTGGCGCCTTGGAGGTGCTGGTGCGGGTGAAGGCGGCCGGGGTCAACGCCGCCGACCTGCTCCAACGGGCGGGCCGCTACCCGCCGCCGCCCGGCGCCCCGGTCGACATCCCCGGCCTCGAGCTGGCCGGCGAGGTGTGCGGCCGCGGGCCGGGCGCCGTGCGCTTCGAGGTGGGCGAGCGGGTGATGGCGGTGGTGGGCGGCGGAGCCCACGCGGAGCTGTGCACCGTCCACGAGCGCCTCGCCGTGGCTGTGCCGCCGGCGGTGCCGTGGGCGGCGGCCGGCGGGTTCCCGGAAGCGTTCACGACGGCCCACGACGCCCTGTTCACCCAGTGCGGGCTGGCCATGGGCGAGCGCGTGCTCGTCTCGGGGGCGGCCGGGGGCGTGGGCACGGCGGCGGTGCAGCTGGCGGCGGCGGCCGGCGCGTCGGTCACGGCCAGCGTGCGCAACGCCGGCCTGCGTCCGGGCGTGGCCGGGCTGGGTCCGAACGTGACCGTCGTGGCGCCCGACGAGGTCGCCGGCTCCGGCCCCTACGACGTGGTGCTCGAGCTGGTGGGGGCGCCGAACCTCGCCGTCGACCTGGCCGAGCTGGCCATCGGCGGAAGGGCGGCGATCATCGGCGTGGGCGCCGGGAGCCGGGCCGAGATCGACCTGCGTGTGCTGATGGAACGCAGGGCGTCGGTGCGGGGGTCGACGCTGCGCGCCCGACCGCTGGAGGCGAAGGCGGACGCGGCCCGGAGGATCGAGGCGCACGTGGCCCCGCTGCTGGCGCGGGGCGCCGTCAACGTGCCCGTCGCCGCCACCTTCCCGCTCGACGCCGTGCCCGACGCGTACGGGCGCTTCGCCGCCGGGGCCAAGCTCGGCAAGGTGGTCCTCGTCATGTGAGCGTGTCGAGGGAGATCGTGCGGCCGCCGGCGACGGTCCGCTCGGCGTTGGTGGTCTGCACCACGCCCTGCCCGTCGATTCGCACGGTGGTGTTGTCGCAGCCCCCGACGGCCCTCGCCTGGTAGTTCACCGACAGTCCCCGTGGCGTGATCTGCTCACCGGCGACCGTCCGCGCCTCCAGCCCCGACCACCGTACGGAGACCGAGGGGTCGTCACAGCGGGCGAAGACCTCCGACCACACGACCGGCGCCGTGAGCGTGTCCCCGCCCGTCTCCAGGTGGCGGATGACCGTCGCCTCGCCCGTGGCCAGGTCGGTGACCTCTCCCTGCCAGTGCCCCGGCAGGGCCGGCGAAGGGGAGACCCGCAGGCGGTACGGGCGGTTCGGCTGCCAGGGGTAGTCACGGGTGTTCGGGTCGTCCGGCGTGCTCGGCAGCGCCGACGCCGTCCCGGCCAGCAGCCCCCCGCCCGGGGCGTATCCGCCCCAGTTCACGGCCCGACCGGCGCGGTGGCGCGCGTTCCACTGCAGCCCGACGTGCGCCGCCCCCCGGTCGCCGGCGCCGTCGGCGAAGCCCACCTGCAGGGCCCAGAAGTACAGGCTGTCCACCGCTGGTGGCACGAGGACCTCGAGCACGGCCGACACCTCCACCAGCGCCGGCGCCGGTCCGAGAACCCAGGTGAGGTGGAACGACGAGGCGCCGTTCGCCGACGTGGGGCGGCCGGTCGTCCGCTGGCCGGTCCCCCGCAGCCACGGGAAGCGAGCCACCCGTCCACCCTACGGCCGCAGCCGCAGCTGCCGTCAGGCGAGGGACCTACCCCGCAGCGGCTGGTCCCGGGAAGAGATCGAGGACCTTCTCCGCCGGGCGGGCGATGACGGCGCGTCCGTCGTGGACGACGATCGGGCGCTCGATGAGGATGGGGTTGGCGACCATGGCGTCGAGCAGCTCGCCGGGGCCGGCCGAGGCCAGGCCGAGCTCCGTGTACACCGCCTCCCCCGTGCGCATCATGTGGCGGGGGTCGTCGATCCCGAGCAGCCCCATCACCTCCACCAGGGCCTGACGGGTGGGAGCCTGGTCGAGGTAGCGGACGTACTCGGCGTCGACGCCCTGCTCGGCGAGGATGCCCTGGACCGTGCGGCACTTCGAGCACGATGGGTTGAAGTAGACCTGCGTGCCCATGGAGGGCGAAGTCTACGTGGCCGTGGTCGGACCGGCCGAGGCGACGGCCGACGTGGAGGCGCAGGCGGAGGCCGTGGGCGCGGGGCTGGCCGACGCCGGGGCCGTCCTGGTGTGCGGCGGCCTCGGCGGCGCCATGGCGGCGGCCTGCCGGGGGTCGAAGGCCCGGGGCGGCAGGACCGTGGGCATCCTCCCAGGCGGTGATCGCGGCGCCGCCAACCAGTGGGTCGACGTGGCCGTCGCCACCGGGCTGGGCGAGGCGCGCAACGCCTTGGTGGTGCGGGCCGCCGACGCCGTGGTCGCCCTCGGCGGCGGGTACGGCACGCTCTCGGAGATCGCCCTGGCCCTCAAGCTCGGGCGGCCGGTCGTGGGGGTCGGGACCTGGCCCATCCCGGGCGTCGAGGACGCACAGTCGCCCGACGCGGCCGCTCGCCGGGCCGTCGCCGCCGCCCAGGAGTGAGCGGTCTCCCACTCGGCAGCAGCACCCGTGTACGACCTCCGGCGGGGATATGCGAGTCTGTAGGGATGGCACGACGGGTGCCGGCGGCATGACCGCCGCTGTCACCACTTCGACGCCCGACGAGGCGGCAGGTCCGGAACAGCCGGCTGCCCCGCAGCGCGCCGCCTCGTCGCCGGTGCGGGTCATGACGGCCCGCTTCTTCCTGTTCCTCGTCCTCTACCAGACCTTCCACCAGCTCGAGCACACCATCGAGACGGTGCAGCTCAACATCCTCCATCACCAGTCCGCCCACACCCTCATCAACGGAGTCGACTTCGAGTACGTGCACTTCGGCGCCAACGCCCTCCTGCTCTACGGGCTGTTCGCGGTGGTCATCGGCGCCGGTAGCCGCACGCGCGCGTGGCTCAAGGCCGAGCACCGCTGGGGCTGGTACGCCATGGTCACCGCCCTGGTTGTGCAGACCTACCACGTGTTCGACCACACGGTCCGCCTCATCGAGTACCTCCAGTCGGGCGGACGGCCGCCCGAGGGGACGGTCACCATCTGGCTCAACAACGTGTGGTTCCACTTCGGCATCAACCTCACGGTGCTCATCGGCATGTACTGCGCCTTCCTCGGCATGGACATGCACCGATCGCTGCGGTCCCGGAGGCCCGCTCGCCTCGGCGCCGTGGCCACGCGGCCGCCCGGCCGCTGACGGGCACGCCGGGCCCTCACCGGGCCGAGGTTTGAGCTCCGGCTGAGCGCCGGTACACCGAAGGAACGATGTCCGTCACGCTGCCCGGCCGGGTCCTGCGCCGGCTCGACCCGGAGGGTCGGTACGGCCTGCGGCTCACGCTCCTGGCCGTCGCCCTCCTCCTCGTGGCCGTGCCCTTCGGGTTGTTGCTCGACCAGGTGGTGCGGGACGGACCGCTGGTGCGGGTGGACACCTCGGCCGCCAACGAGCTGCACGGCTGGGTCCGCCACTCCAACGTGGCCGTGCGCGTCCTGCAGACCGTGAGCTTCGTCGGCAGTCCGCCGTGGCTCACGGTGATGATCGTGGGAGCCGTGGCCTACGTCCTGCGACGGCGCCGCCTGCGACTGGGTTTGTTCCTCGTGGTCACCACCGTCACCGGCGGACTGATCGACACCGCCGTCAAGGTCATCGTCGACCGCGACCGCCCGTCGCTGGTCGCGCCGGTGGCCACGGCCCACGGGCAGAGCTTCCCGTCCGGGCACGCCATGTCGTCGACCATCGCCTACGGGGCGCTCCTGCTCGTCCTCCTGCCTGCGCTGCCGGCGCGGGCCCGTAGGCCGGTCGTCGGCGGCGGCGCCGTCCTCGTGCTCGCCATCGGCTTCTCCCGGCTCGCCCTCGGGGTCCACTACATCTCCGACGTCCTGGGTGGCTACGCCCTGGGCCTGGCCTGGTTGGCGGCCTCGACGGCCGCGTTCAGCGTGTGGCGGGTCGAGCGGGGACGGCCGCCGGTCGAGCCGCTGGAGGGACTCGAGCCGGAGGCGGCCGCCGACCTCGGTCCCTGACCCGGTTCCGGCGATGGTACAAAGAAGGTGAGGCGCCGGCAGAAGGACCGGTAACGCCTCATTCGAGGGGCAGCCGGCCGGCTCCCCCGCCAAGGCGATCTGCTGGGGGTCGAGGAGGCAGCAGATGGGTCCCTGGTCGGGACGAGGGTCCGGGGCAGGTGGCGACGCTCGCCCCCGCGCGTTCGCCGGCGACCTGGCCGACGTGGCGCCCATCCTCCTGTGGCTGTCGGACGGCGAGGGCCACGCCACGGTGCTCAACGAGCAGTGGCTGGAGTTCACGGGGATGCAGCACGCGCAGGCCGCCGGCCTCGGGTGGCTCGACGCCGTGCATCCCGACGACCGGGAGCGCCGCCTGGGAGCCGAACGGGTCGCGGCCGCCGCCGGCGCGCCGTTCGACGGCGAGCTCCGGTTGCGGCGCCACGACGGAGCGTGGCGCTGGATGCTCGAACGGGGTGTTCCCGTGCCGTCGCCGGAGCCGGGCGGGGTCATGTACGCGGGAGCGTGCCTCGACATCACCGAGCGGCGGGTGGAGGAGCAGGAGCTGCTGCGCAGCCGGGAGGACCTCCGCCTGGCTCTGGCCGCCGGGCACATGGGGACGTGGGTGTGGGACCGCCGCACGGGGCGGGTGACCCGCGACGAGAACCTTCAGGCCCTCTACGGCCTCCCGGGTGAGCGGAGCGACGGGGGCTTCGACGAGTGGGTGCAGCTCGTGCACCCGGAGGATCGCGAGCGCGTGGTCCGCGAGGTCGAGCGGGCGCTGGCCGAGGACGGCACGTACGAGCTCGAGCACCGGGTCGTCCGCCCCGACGGCCAGCTGCGGTGGCTCGCCCGGCGCGGCGCGGTGTACCACGACGACAACGGCGAGATCGCCGGGACGCGGGGCCTGGTCGTCGACATCACGGAGCGCAAGCGGGCCGAGGAGGAGCGCAACCGCCTGCTGGCGGCCGAGCAGGAGGCCCGGCGGGAGGCGGAACGGGCCGCCAGCCGCGTGGCGAGGCTCCAGGCCGTGACGGCCGGGCTCTCGGACGCACGGACCACCCCTGACGTGGCCGACGTGATCGTCCTCCAGGGCGCCGAGGCGCTGGAGGCGACCAGCGGGGCCCTGTGCCTCCTGGCCGAGGGCGGCGACCGGCTGCGCGTGGTGCGCCAGGTCGGGTACCACGTCACCTCCATCCAGCGCTACCAGACCTTCTCCCTCGAGGACCCGCTCCCGGCCAGCGAAGCGCTCCGGGCCAGGAAGACCGTGGTCCTCCGCTCGGTCGAGGAGCGCGACGAGCGGTACCCGGCGCTCCGGGGCGTGCCCACGCGCAACGTCTCGTTCGCCGTCGTCCCGTTGCTGACCGGCGACCGCCGGCTCGGCGCCCTCGCCCTCGGCTGGCCGGCCGAGCGCAGCTTCGACGACCGGGATCTCGCCTTTCTGACCGTCCTGGCCCAGCAGGCGGCCCAGGCCCTCGACCGGGCGCAGTTCTACGAGGCCGAGCGCGACCGCGCCCAACGGCAGGCGTTCCTGGCCGAGGCCAGCCGGCTGCTCGGGTCCTCCCTCGACTACGAGCAGGCGTTGGCCGAGGTGGCCGACCTCGCCGTGCCGGCGATGGGCGACGTCTGCTCGGTGCATCTCCTCGAGGATGGCGCGCTGCGCACCGTGGCCGCCGCCGAGGTCGGCGACGGTGACGAGCGCCGCCACCTCGAGCGGCACGCGTGGTGCTTCGGGGCCGCCGAGCTGCTGGACGTGGCGACAGGCGGTGCATCACGGGTGGTGGAGCCGGAAGGCGAAGACGGCGAGCCCGGGCTGCGCCCAGACGCCGCCGGCGCCGCCGGTGAGGTCGGCGAGCAGCTCCCGTGCCCGTCGGCGGCCGCCGTGCCCCTGCGCGGCCACGACGAGGCGCTCGGTGTGCTCGTCGTCGGGATGTGCTCGAAGGACCGCCGTCTGCGGCCCGCCGACGTGTCGACGCTCGAGGACCTCGCCGCTCGGGCCGCCACCGCCATCAGCAACAGCCGCTCCCACCGTGCCCGCACCGCCATCGCCCATACCCTCCAGCACAGCCTCCTCCCGCCCGACGTCCCGATTCTGCCCGGTCTCGAGGTGGCGGCCCGCTACCGCCCGCTGGGCGACGAGGTCGAGGTCGGCGGGGACTTCTACGACGTCTTCGCAGCCGGCGGCGGCCGCTGGGGCGTGGTCATCGGCGACGTCAGCGGCAAGGGGATCCCGGCCGCCTCGCTCACCGCCCTCGCCCGCTACACCGTCCGCACGGCGGCGGCCAGCGAGAGCGGGCCGTCGAAGATCCTCGACGTGCTGAACAACTCCATCCTCGACGACGGCGCCGGCGAGCGGTTCTGCACCGTCGCCCTCGCGCTCATCGACCACGACTCGTCGGGCACGCGCTTCTCCCTGGCGTGCGGTGGCCAGCCGCTGCCGATGCTCGTGGACAGCCACGGCGACGTCCGCCCGGTGGGCCAGCCGGGCACCGCCATCGGCCTGTTCGCCGATCCCAGGCTCACCGACGTGTCGACCACGCTCGGGCCGGAGGAGGTCCTCGTGCTGTACACCGACGGCGTGGTGGAGGCGCGGGCGCCCTCAGGGGCCTTTGCCGACGGCCTCCTCGAGGCCACGCTGCGCTCGTGCGCCGGCCGGTCGGCGGAGGCCATTGCCGACGGCATCGAGAACGCCCTCCTCGACTTCGTCGGTGGCCGGCCCCGCGACGACACGGCCATCCTCGTGATCCGCCGCCCGCCCGGCATGTTCCACGAGCACTTCGCGCCGGGGCCGAGGACCGTCCCCCGGGCCCGCCAGCGCCTGCGGGAGTGGCTCGGGACCCAGCTGCCGGCGGCCCCCGAGCTGGCCGGCGACATCCTGATGATGGCCAACGAGCTCACCACCAACGCCGAGCGCGCCGCCCGTGCGGCCGTCGACGTCCATGTCCGCGTCGAGCCCGGGCAGGTGACGGTCGACGTCTCCGACGACGGTCCCGGCTTCGGCGGTCGTCTCCCGCCTCTGCCCTCGCCGTCGGACGACGCCATGGGAGGGCGGGGGATGCACATCGTCAGCCGCCTGGCCGACCAGTCGATCGTGCGCTCCGGGTCACGCGGCACCCTGATCCGCTGCATCCGGTATCGCTCCCACGGGCCGCGCCGACCACGCGGGTGAGTCCGGCCGGCTCCGCTCGGACGGGCTCGGCGCCTGGTCAGCCGAGCTGGTCGACGGGGGTGCCGGCGAGGGTGCGGAGGTGCCGGCCCTCCGGAACCACGACGGCGAAGGCGCCGTCGTGCACGGCCACGTCGACGGGGGGCCCGCCGTCGAACGCCGCCTCGATGGACGGCCACTCCACCACCGCCGTCCCCGTCATCACGTCGCCCTGGAACGACGGGTGGACGGCCTGGGCGAGGAGCACCGGGTTGAGGCCGGGCGCGGCCGGCACCATGCAGTCGTAGAAGGGCGGGGGCGCCGCCGGTGCCAGGTCGGCGGGCGTGACGGCCACGCACCGCCCCGTGCGGCGCTCGGGGCGGTCGTAGGAGCGGTTGTCCGGGGCGACCAGCAGGTGGTACCGGCGGCCGGCGGCGTCGGCCTCGTCGACGACGCGCCAGGCGGCGACGGGCACGACCTCGCCGCTGGGGTCGAGGTCGGCCACCGGCGGGACGGCGACGTCGGCCGGTACGGCGAAGGGGCCGACGTCCAGCGTGAGGTCGATCCGGGGTGGACCGGGCCCGACGGCGGCGGCCAGGTGCAGCCGGCGGATCCGGCCGCCGGCGTCGAGCCACACCTCGGGGGTCCGGTACCCCTCCCGGGTGAGGGCGTCGGGCAGCCCCAGGCGCGCCCCGCGCCCCACGGGCGCGCCGGCCCGGCCGAGGTCCTCGACCGAGGTGGCGAGGGCGAGCACGTCGAAGGCGTCGTCGAGCGTCGCCGGCCCCTCGAGCGCCAGCCCGAAGTACCGGTCGTCCTCGACGTCGGCGGTCGTGGGCACCCGGGTCTGGCTCCAGCGGTGCCGAGCCGCCGGTTCGTCGCCCTGACCGGCAAGCTCGCGCCGCGACAGCCGGCGGAACACCGCGCCGTTGGCGACGACCACCTCTCCCGACACCGCGTCGCCCGTGAAGCGCCCCTGGCGGCGAGCGAAGTCCCATACGCCGTCCGTCTCGCGGCCCGAGGACGTGGCCCGGAGGTGGGCGGTGCCCGCCCCCCTGGTCCGAGCAGCGGCAACCCGCACGTCGGCCAGGGTGATCGCGGGTCGCTGGGCGTCTGCGTCGCCGTCAGCCCCACAGCCGGCGAGGAGGCCCACGAGGAGCACGCAGGCCACGGACGCGGCGCGGGTGCCGCGCCGGCCCCGGCGAGTCGTGGCGGTCCGGCCATCCTCGTCCTCCATGCCGGCACCGTCCTCGTGATCCACGCCTGCGGGGACTGCAGGTCCTCAGGACCCACCAAGGGTACGGCCGAAGGAGGTGCCCGGGGCGGGATTCGAACCCGCACGGCCCTTCCGGGCCGGGAGGGTTTAAGCCCCCCGCGTCTCGCCAGTTCCGCCACCCGGGCGTCTCCGAGCCACCGTAGCGGGGTGCCCGGAGCCGGGCCCCCCGGCGCGACCGGTCGCCGGGTCCATGCCTCGGCATTCAACGCAAGTCAGCCGAGCTCGAGGGTGAACGCCATGATCTGCAGCTCCGGCGAGATCACCACGTCGCGCTCGGGGACCCGCCGGAAGCCGGCCCGCTCGTAGATGCGATGCGCCACCGTCATCGAGGCGGTGGAGTGGAGGACGGCTCTCGTGGCGCCGGCGGCCCGGGCCCGTTCGAGGCACGCGGCCAGCAGGGCGGTCCCGATGCCCCGGGTCCGAGCCTCGGGCGCCACGGCCAGCATGCGCACGCCGATCTCGCCCGCCACCAGGCCCTCCGACCACGGCGACGACGGATCGTCGACGAACGTCACGCACCCGAGCACCCGCCCGTGCTCGACGGCGACCAGGACCGTGGCCCCTACGGTGCGGGCGGCCACGTCGCGCAGGTCGGCCGAGTAGCCCTCGGTGAGGACCAGGCCGCCGAGCGTGCGGTACGAGGCCACCGTGACCTCGCCCGCTTCATCCACCTCGGAGGGGGCGACGGGACGGATCTCGACGCTCACGCCGGTGCCGCCACCCCCGCAGACGCGGGATGGGAGCCGTCGCCCGCCTGGTCGACGCCGCCGGCCACCCCGGCCCACAGCCGTCGGCGGCAGGCGGCGGCCGCCTGGCCGGCCAGGCCGTTGACCAGCACGACACCGTCGACCATGTCGGAGAGGACGGCGGCCGTGGCGCGGCCTCGCCACGCAACCGCGACGAGGGCACCCCCCGGCTGGCGGCGGACGGTGCGCACGGCGCCGGCGACCCGGGGCGGCGACCGGAACCCGGGTACCACCAGGTCGAGCGCCTGCGCCTCGGCGACCACGCGCCGGGCGAGCTCCCAGAACCGCGGCGGCCGCTCGCTCTCCACCGCTCCATCCTGCCAGCGCGGGTGTGACAGCCTCCCCGGCTCCGTCACACCCCTGTGTCACCCTTGGCCCGTGGACGGCGACGCCCCCCTCACCCCCACCCAGCGGCGGGTGCTCACCGACGTGATGGGCGTGGGCCAGCCGAGGCCCCGCTTCGACGAGGGCCTGGGCCTCCGCCTGCGCGACGAGCTGGAAGTGGCGTTGGCCGGCGTGGCCGACCGCCTGGGCGACCAGCAGCTGTCGGTGTCCAAGCAGGCCCTGTCGGAGGTGCACGCCTGCGAGCGTCACCACGTCTCGTCGGCGGGCACCTTCTCGTGGTCGGTGGCAACGGCGTGCGGCACCGTCACCCACAAAGCCATCGAGCTCGGCGCCACCATGCGCCGGCCGCCGGGTCCCGAGGACCTGGTCGACCTCGCCCTCGACCGCCTGGCCGCCGACCTCGAGTGGGGCCCCGGTGCCTGGCTGTCCGAGGCCGGCCCCGTGGAGCTGGCCGAGCTGCGGGGGGCCGCCCTCGACCGCATGCTGAAGTTCTCCGACGAGTTCCCCCCGCTGAAGCTGTCCTGGCGGCCGCGGCTCGAATCCAGCCTCTCCACCGGGCTGTGCGGCGACCGCATCTGGCTGCGGGGAAAGGTCGACCTGGCGCTCGGCCGCCCGCACGGTTCGACGGCCGGCGTGCTCATCGTCGACTTCAAGTCCGGTCGCCCCGGCCGCTCGGCGCCGGACGACCTCCGCTTCTACGCCCTGCTGGAGACGCTGCGCACCGGTGTGCCGCCGTTCCGCGTGGCCACGTGGTACCTCGACTCCGGCCAGTGCCACGCCCAGGACGTGGGCGAGGACGTGCTGGCCAGCGCGGCCCGGCGGGTGGTCGACGGGGCCCGCCTGCTGTACGAGCTGCGCATCGAGGGCCGCGAGCCGGCGGTCACCCCGGGGCCGGCGTGCGGCTACTGCACCCGGCGGGGCGACTGCGCGGGTGCCGTCGTGTGGCAGGCCGAGCGGGCCGTGCTCGGGCTCGACGGGTGACCGCCGGTTTCCCTCCCCGCCCAGGGGTCACAGGATCCACTGCTTGACGTAGTCGTCCCGGCGGTCGACCCACTCCTCGGCGGTGATGGCGTAGCGGATGTGGTCCTCCCACCTTCCGTCGATCTCCAGGTAGCGCAGGGCCGTGCCCTCGTCCCGGAGGTCGAGCTTCATGGCCACCCGGCGGCTGGCCGTGTTGCGGGGGATGACGGCGATCTGGAGGCGGTGCAGCCCGAGGTCCTCGAAGGCGAAACGGAAGGCGACGACGGCCGCCTCCGGGGTGTAGCTGTTGCCGGCGCGCGCCTGGTCGATCCAGTAGCCCACGTAGGCGTTCTGGAACGCCCCCCGCTGGACGCCGTTGAGGTTGATCTCGCCGGCGAAGCACTCGTCGACGAAGATGCCGAAGCCGTAGCCGCTGCCCATCTGCCGCTCCCGGTCGCGTGCCGCGCAGCGCGCCGAGAAGGCCCGGTGGTCCTCCACGACGTCGGGATGCCCGGGCGCCGAGCGGGGCTCCCACTTGGTGAGCCAGGTCCGGCACCTGCGCCGCACCTCGCGCCACTGCTCGAAGTCCTGCGGCACCATCGGGCGCAGCAGCACCCGGCGGCCGCGAAGCTCCACCGGGAGCTGGCGTATCACTCGGCCGCCCCGATGGCCGCCAGCGTGCTCGGGTCCTCGAGCGACGAGAGGTCGCCTGGGTCCTCGCCGAGGGCGACGGCCCGCACGGCCCGGCGCAGCACCTTGGCGTTGCGCGTCTTCGGCAGGGCGGCGGTGAACCGCACGGACGACGGCCGGAAGGGGTGGCCCAGGCGCTCGCCCACGAGGTCGGTGAGCTCGGCCCGGAGGGCGTCGGTACCCGTCGCATCGGGCACCAGCACGACGAAGCACCACAGCACCTCGCCCTTCACGTCGTGCGGCACGCCCACCGCCGCAGCCTCCACCACCAGCGGGTGCGACACCAATGCGGACTCGACCTCGGCCGGGCCGAGGCGCTTGCCGGCCAGCTTGATCGTGTCGTCGCTGCGCCCGTGCAGGAACCAGGCGCCGTCCTCGTCGACCGACGCCCAGTCGCCGTGCACCCACACGCCGGGCCAGCGGCTCCAGTACGTCTCGAGGTAGCGCTCCGGGTCCTTGTACAGGCCCCGGGTCATGCCGGGCCATGGCGACGTGCACACCAGTTCGCCGACCTTGCCCCGCACCGGCCTCCCCTCTTCGTCGTAGACGTCCATGGCCATGCCGAGCGCAGGCCCCCCGAGTGACATGGGCTTGATGGGTTCCACCGGGTGGGGGGTGAGGAAGCAGGCCCCGACCTCGGTGCCGCCGGAGACGTTGATCACCGGGCACCGCCCCCCGCCCACGACCTCGAAGTACCAGAACCACGGGTCGAGGTTCCACGGCTCACCCGTGGAGGCCAGGACCCGCAGCGCCGACAGATCGTGGGCCCGTACCGGCTCCTCGCCCGACGGCATGAGGGCGCGCACGAACGTGGGGCTCACGCCAACCATCGTGACGCGGTGGCGCTCCAGGTAGGCCCAGAGCCGGTCCGGACCGGGCCAGTCGGGCGCGCCGTCGAACAGGGCCACGGTGGCGCCGTTGGCGAGGGTGGCCACGACCTCCCAGGGGCCCATGATCCACCCCATGTCCGTGAGCCAGAACAGGGTGTCGTCGGGCCGCATGTCGAACTGGAATGCGGCTTCCGCCGCCACCTTGACGCCGAAGCCGCCGTGCACGGCGACGGTTCCCTTGGGTCGGCCCGTGGTGCCCGACGTGTAGGCGATGAACAGCATGTGCTCGCTGTCGACCATCCGGGTCGGGAACGGCTCGGCCGCCGGGCCCGGCCACTCGAGCCAGCCTTCGGCGCCGGCCGGCACCGGCGCGCCCGGAACGTCCAGGCGGCGGACCACGACGACCGTCTCCAGGCTCGGCAGCGACGCCGCCGCCTCCGCCGCCGCCGCCGCCATGTCGACGACCCTGCCCCGCCGGACGGTGCCGTCGGCGGTCACCAGCGCCTTCGCGCCGGCGTCGGCCAGGCGGTCGGCGACCGCCGGAGCGCCGTACCCGCTGAACAGCGGCAGGAAGACGGCGCCCACCTTCATGATGCCGAACAGGGCGGCGACCGTCTCTGGGAGCATCGGGAGGAACACGCCGACCCGGTCGCCCAGGCCCACGCCCCGCTCGCTCAGCAGCGCGGCCAGCCCGTCCGCTTCCGCCCGCAGCTCTGCCCACGTCCACCGCCGCACCTCACCGTCCTCGCCCTCCCACACCAGCGCCGGCCCGTCCGGCCGGGCGGCGGCGTGGCGGTCGAGGCACACCTCGGCCACGTTGAGGCGACCGCCGTTGAACCAGGTGGCCCACTCCGGGCCGTTGCCGGTGTCGAGCACCGACGCGTACGGCGTGGCGAACGGCACGTCGAGGAAGCGCACCACGGCGTCCCAGAACCACTCCGGCTCGGCCACCGACCGGGCACGGAGCGCCGAGAAGCCGGCGATCCCCTCGGCGGCCATGAAGCGCCCGAGGTTGGTGGCCTCCGGGTCACCCGGGAACCAGACGGGCCTGCCCTCGAGCGTCGCCGTCATGTCCTGCCGCCGGTGCGCGAGGTCCCGGGCGACGGCCCGGCGCCGTCGTCGCGCGCCCGGAGCAGGGCCAGCTCCTCGGCCAGCACACCGGTGCGCTCCTCCAGGCGCGAGACCTCCCACGACAGGTGCATGCACACCAGCAGGAGGAAGAGGATGGCGAGCAGGAAGACGGCGCTCGGCCCGTAGTCGACCCCGAGGGCGTGCGCCACCCGGTCGACGACCGTCCGGCCCAGGCCCAGCACGATGCCGCCCACGCCGACCGCGAGCCACAGCAGCGCGTACTTCTCGCGCAGCTGGCGCCTGCGCACGAGCTCGAGCACCACGACGACGTTGACCAGTGCGACCACGAGGACGAACACGTCGAGACGACGCATCAGGCGTCGGGGCGTCCGGGCGCCGGCCGGAAGCGGTGCACGAGGACGACGAGGAGCAACCGGACCACGTAGAACGCGCTCATGACGGTGCTGGCCGAAGCCGACCCCGTGGTGCGTCGGCGCATGTGCACGGCGACCTCGGCCACCCGCAGGTGGGCGTCGGCGGCGAGGAGGAGCGCCTCCACCGTGTCCGACAGGTACTCGGCCGGGTAGACCTGCGCGAAGTACCCCACGGAGCGACCGCCGAAGGCACGGAACCCGCTCGTGGTGTCGGTGATCTCGGTGCCGAGGCGGCGCGAGACGAGCCTCGCCAGCAGGCGCATCACGGCCCGGCGCGAGCGCGAGAGGTCGTACCCGTTTGCGAACCGGGAGCCGACCACCACGTCGACGTCGCCCTGCTCCAGGCGCGACAGGAGACCGGCGGCGTCCCGGGGGTCGTGCTGGCCGTCGCCGTCGAGCTGGAGCACGGTCTCGTAGCCGTTCTCCGACGCGTAGCGCAGGCCGGTGCGCACGGCGGCGCCGACGCCCAGGTTGAACGGGTGGCGCACGACCACCCCGCCGGCGGCGGCGGCCACCTCACCGGTGGCGTCGGTGGAGCCGTCGTCGACCACCACGACCGTGGCGGCGAGGGCCCGGCGGGCGGCACCCACCACCCCGCCGATGGCCGCTTCCTCGTTCAACGCCGGCACGATGACGAGAAGATCTGCCATCCCGGGGCCGAATGCTACCGGGGGTTGCCCACGCGGGAGCGGCGACGCTGCTCGACCAGCGCGCTGCCGCCCAGGACCAGGAGCCCGGCGCGCCCGATCCACACCCACGCGTCCGCCCATCCAATGACCTGCCCGAGCCGGATCCACGACGGGTGGTCGGGAGTGAACAGCTGGGCGAACCTCGCCTCTTCGGGATCGTCCACGCGGCAGAAGATGCGCGCCACCGGGTCACCGGGTTCGCCGGCCAGCGCGAGACGGGCGTCGAGGTCGTTCGCCGAGGCGCTGACCGGCGCCCCTCCCAGCTGGAGGTCGAACGGCTGATCGAGCGGAGCCGGGAGCGTGTAGACCGAGATGCGCTGGGCCGGGGTGCCCTGGAGGCCGAGGAACGGCGCGTCGACCGGGCCCGAGGCGGCGTCGACACGGATGGTCGCGGGTGGCGGCACCGACAGCCCGACCCCGAACGCCTCGGCCGGGCACGGTGGGTCCACCGACACCGCCTGGGCGGCCACCAGGCCCTCGCCCCAGGTCTGGTCCACCACCGGTGCCAGCCGGCCGATGGTCGCGTTGGCGTACGTCAGGTCCACCATGCGCTGCACGAGCGGCGGCTCGGCCGCCAGCGCCAGGTTGGCGAGCACGGCCAGTGCCAGCCAGCCCCCGTAGCGCCGGCCTGCGGCGAAGGCGGCGCCCGCCACGGCGACGGCGGCGGCGGCGAGGGCCGGGTACATGTGGCGCCCGACGGTGCTGCTGTGGCCGCCGAAGACGCCGTAGATGACCGCGATCATGGTGGCGGCGGTGACGGCATACGACGAGCCCAGCCAGGCCAGGACCCCGGCCCGGCGGCGCTCCCCGGACACCACGCTCACGACCACGCCGGCGACCAGGATCGTGACCGCCGCCACCGAGACGGTGACCATGTAGCGGTCGAGACGGTGGCCCACGAGCTGGAAGTCCCAGAACCCGACGGTGGAGCCGACCAGGTGCTGGCGGATGCCCTCGAGGCCGAAGGGGAAGTCCGGCTGCATCGGCCCGGTGATCATGTCGACCTGCTCGGAGGCGCTGAGCGCGCCGTAGGTGGCCACGTTCCACGCCACCCACGGCACCACGACGGCCGCCGCGGTGGCGCCGGCGGTGGCCGCCCAGCGCACCACGCCGCTCCACCGCACCCGCCCCAGCACCACGGCCCCGGCCGCTCCCAGGCCGACCAGGGGCACCAGGGCGACCATGTTCGACTTGGTGGCCAGCCCCAGGCCGACCAGACCACCCGTCACCGCCGCCCCGAACAGGTCGAGGTCCCGCCGGGCGCTGCGGCAGAAGGCCAGCAGGGTGGCCCCGGCCAGGGGGACGACGAGGGCGTCGTTGCTCACCGACGCCAGGTTGGCGTTGAAGCCCTGGAGCACGACGAGCAGCGCGGGCGCCGCCAGCCACACCTCACGGCACCGCGGGAACAGCTCGCGGGCCAGGGCGTAGGCGATCGGCACCGAGGCCAGGGCGAGGAGCAGCGAGCCGATCCGGACGCCGTACACCGATGCCAGCACGCCGTGCGACCGCGTGAGGCGGTACGGCACGGCCATGAGCAGGTAGTACAGCGGGCCCTGGACGCCCTCGTACGACTCGCCCACGGGCCCCCACGCGTCGTCGTCGGGCGACGGCGCCAGGGGCGCGCTGCGCCAGTAGGAGGTCCGGACGCGCTTGACCAGGTCGAGGGCGCCCGGCGACAGCCGGTCCCGCCCCACGACCGGCGGGCGCAGGTGCGTGGCCATCGACTCGACGTAGGCGAAGTGGGCGGCCTCGTCGACGGGGTTGAACACCTGGGTGACGGCGACCCAGTAGAGGCCGCGAGCCAGCCCCACCCCGACGATCAGTCCCAGGAACAGAAGCTGGAGGCGGGAACGCCCGGTGCTCAGCCGACCCCTTCCGGGTCGCACAGGAACCGGTAGACCCCCGACAGGGCCTTGTCCCAGCTGCCGTGGTTGGCGCTGATGTCGGCCAGGCCCTGGGCGGCCAGGCGGTGGCGGAGACCCGGGTCGAGCACGAGCCGCTCCAGGGCGTCGGCCACCCCGTCGACCGTGCGCTCGACCAGCAGACAGTTCTCCTCGTCTCGCAGGAGCCAGGAGAAGTCGGGGCTGTCGAAGGCGACGACCGGCACGCCGCACGCCATCAGCTCCAGCGGCAGGTACGAGGGGTGCTTCGAAACGGTGAGGGCCAGTCCCACGTCGCACGTTCTGTAGAGCGGGCCGGTGGCCCGGTAGTCGAGGAGGCCCACGTGCTTCACCACCGTGTCCAGGTCACCGCCTTCGGGCGTGGCCCATGACCCGGCGGCCACGATGCGGACGCCGTCGCCGAGCCGCTCCTTCAGCTCCTGGAGCGCCACCGACATCAGCTCCCAGCAGTTGCGCCAGTGGCCGGCGCGGGCGTACACGAACACGGTCACCGGCTCGTCGTCGCGCCGCTCGGCCCGCCCCTCGGCGTGGAAGACGGTGGGGTCCACGGCGGGCAGGAAGTGGTGGCCGGTCCCGCCGTACTCGTGCTCGTACACCCGCTGGAGCACCTCGGTGTTGCACAGCCCGTAGAGGCCGAGGCGGTAGGTCTCCTCGGCCAGCGCGTACATCGTGCCGGCCGGGTAGAACACCGGCTCGAAGTCCTGGATCAGGTAGAACTTCCGGCGCGTCCCCTGGAACCGGGTGAGCTGGTAGGCCGTAAGCCACAGCGTGGCGATGGACACGTCGGCCTCGGGGATCGCCTCGAACGACTCCGGGAGCCACGTGTCGTGGAAGACGATCGGCGAGCCGGCGATGGCCGGGAAGGCGGCGTTGATGGCGGAGCGGACGAACCGCTCCGGCCCCCGTCCCCACACCACGAAGCGATTCACGACACCGTGCTCGCGAGCCAGGTGGTCGGCGATGCGGAACGCCGTGTTGATGCCGCCGTAGAACGGGCTGTCGAGCTCGGGGATGAACCAGTTGACCGTCTCCGGCTCGAACGGTGCCCGGTTGGCCTCGTGCAGCGCACGGGTGGCGGCCACGTCGCGGCGGCTGGCCCGGCAGTCGCGTGCGTAGCCGACCGCCTCCTGGGCGTCGCTGCGCTGCCGGAAGACCTGGAAGGTGCGCTGGAGGGGTCCGGAGATGAGATCGGGCGCCGTGCTGTCGGTGGGACGGCGCAGGGCCGGCTCGCGCGACGTGAGGGACAGGTTCGGCGAGAAGTACGGATCGCCGCCGAACAACCATGCCTGGTAGCGCCAGTAGCTCATGAAGAAGTCGTCGGGCGGGATCTCGTCGCCTCGCGTGGCCGACTCGAGGTGGCGGACCGGCGAGAAGGGGCTGCACACGCTGCGCAGCCCGGTCAGCCGCAGGTCGAGCCCGAGGGCCACGTCGCTGCCGCAGAGCACGAAGCGCTCGTCGAACCCGCCCACGGACTCGAAGAGGTCACGGCGGACGCCCAGGCACGCCCCGGTCACGGCGAGGACGTTCCGGTACCAGCCGGTGGGCCCGAGGAGGCTGTCCGAGCCCGGCTCCATCCCCTGGAAGACGTGGTCGGCGAAGCCGCCCAGGCCCACGATCGTGCCGGCGAACTGGATGCGACCGTCGCCGTCGAGCAGTTGGAGCCCGGCGGTGCCGATGCCCGGCTGCTGGGCCCAACCGACCAGCTCCCGCAGCCAGTCGGGGTCGAGCACCTCGGTGTCGTCGTTCAAGAACACCAGCACCTCGCCGGTGGCCAGCCTGGCCGCATGGTTGTTCACCGCCGAGTAGTTGAACGGCCGGTCCCACCACTCCACCGTGAGGTCGAGCTCCGGGAAGCGGTCCCGGTACCACGCCTCGTTGTCCGCCGTGCGTTCGCCGTTGTCGATGACGACGACCTCGAACTCGCCGTACGACGTCGTGGCGATGCTCGACAGGCACCGGCTGAGCAGTGGCCGGTTGTGCCGGGTGGGGATGACGATCGAAGCCTTGGGCCAGCGCCCGAGCTCCCAGCGCAGCCGGACACCGTCGCCGGCCGCCTCCGCCCGGGCCGCCACGCCGGTTGCCGCCAGCCGCTCGGAGACGGCCCGCACACCGGCGTCGGTCACGCCGTCGCGGCGGCGCCCGAGATGCGCCAGCACTCGCGGCAGCCGGAACGCGCTCGTCTCGGTGAGCTCGCTGCGCAAGAGCAGGTCCCACAGGGCGGCCTCGCCGAAGCCGGCCCGGAGCCCCCCGGCGGCGGCGAGGCGCGCGCGCCGCACGGCGAACGACCAACCGGCGAAGTTGGCGCCGAGGAGCGTGTCCGGCGACCACGAGGGGCGGAACCGTGGAGCCCGGCGGCGGCGGGGCCCGGCGAGGAGGTCGTCGTCCCAGTAGACGAGGTCGAGAAGGGGGTCCTGGGCCACCGCCGTCGCCACCTCGGAGAGGCAGTCGGGCGCCAGCACGTCGCCGGCGGCCAGGAAGATCACGAACTCGCCCGCCGCGGCGCGGCCGCCGTGCACGTCGTCGGCGTCGTGGCGCGCCAGGATTCCGTCCACCTGCGCCAGCTGGGCCGGCAGTCCCGCGGCGGGCACGCTCCAGGCCGACACCCGCGGGTCGGTCGTCCCGAGGTCGGCGTCGTGACCGGACGAGGAGACCACCGTGGCGGCCCAGTGGCCCCACGACTGGCGGACGAGCGACCGCACGGTCGCCGCCCTCCCGCCGTCCCCGGTGTCGAGGACGACGACGCGGAAGCGGAGCGGACTGCGTGCCCGGCGCGCCGCGTCCCGCTGGGCGTCGAGGGCCTGCGGCGATGCGTCGTGCGTCGAGCACCACTCCGCGTAAGGAGGTGGCGGACGCTCCTCGCCGGGCCTCGGAAGGTTCCAGTGCTCCTTGAGGCGAACGGTGGCAGAGCGCGCCTCGTTCACGGCCGCGCCGGCCAGCCCGCCGAGGCGCCGCTGCCAGCTGCCGCGGGGCAGGAGCACGCCGGGGAGCCGGCGCACACCGTGCCTCAGGTCGCGGCCGAGGGCCCCGCCGGGCGTCGTGGGCTGGCCGCCTGGGGCGCTCGGCTCGCTCACGAGGCCGCCCTCCGTGGGTACCCGCGGCCGTGGCGCGGCCGGGGACCGACGCGCTCCGTAGGCACGGTGGCTCGTTCTAGCACGCCCCCCCGAAGCGGAACTATTCCGACCGGGCGTACCCGAGCAGCCGCTCGACGGCCTTTCCGTCGCACTTGGCGTCGTTGGAGACGAACTGGGCCTGGCCGTCCTTGCACGCGTAGAGCGGCTTGGTCTTCTCACCGCTCGGCGCGGCAGAGAACAGGTACCCGTTCACGCCGAGGGGCTCCGCGCCGGTGCACGGATCCAGCGACACGAACCGGTCGGCGCCCTCACCGGTGAGCTCGCCCGACGCCGTGGTGGTGAGCGGCCCCCGCTGGCAGGCGTAGAGGGGCACGAGGCCCGTGCCGGCCTTGATGTCGAGCGAGCCGAGGACGTCGGGGTCGGGGTCGGCGGTCCGGAAGGCGGCCGGGACGAACCCGGTCGTCACCCAGTACGACGTGGCGCCGCCCGCCTTGCGGCTGTACCGCCGAAGGGGCATGCGGCCGCCGTCGACGTCGACGCTGACGGCATGGAGGGCCCAGCTGGACGGCGTCTGGCCGCCCCCGCCGAACCACACGCCGAGGCCGTCCTTCTTCACGTCCCCGGCGATCTTCCCTTCGCCCGTGCGGACGAGGCCGGGCTCGAAGTTGAGCGGGAGTCCGGTGAGGTTGGTGTCGACCACGGCCAGCTGCTCCCAGGTGCCGCCACCGGACAGGAGATCCTGCATCGGGATGCGGAACAGGCCGAAGTTGTAGGTCTCGTTCTTGTCGTCCTTGCCCTTGCCGGCGCGGAAGGTGGCCGCCTGGGCCGAGTACACCATGGCCGGCTGCGTGGAGTCGTCGAACGCGAAGTCGTTCTTCCAGTACGCCGGGGCGCCGTTCTGGCTGATCGTCCTCGGCGGGTCGAACTTCTTCCCGTCGGCCGAGTCGGCCACAACGGCCTGGGAGCGGTACCCGTCCGGGCTGGCCGGGTCATCGGTCTTGACGGCGGTGGTGTCGATCCAGAACAGCGTGACCGCCGACCCGCCGCGGCTCCACGCCGAGGGGAGGCCGGCGCCGTAGGTGCCCGGGACGTTCTTCACCTTCTGCTTGATCATCGGGTTGTAGCGGTCGTGCTGGCCCGACCAGGTGATGCCGTCGGTGGAGAACACGACCCCCGTGCTGTTGTTGGAGCCGCCACCCTGGGCCACGTTGGTGGAGGTGTAGTAGAGGGCGTAGGTGAACTCGCCGCCGCCGGGGGCGCCGGGCCACGACCCCCGGATGACGCTCGGGTGGCACACGCCGAACGTGTCCCAGTCGCCGGTGCGCCCGACCTGGAGCACGGAGCGGCGGTTCGACGCCTTCTTCGTCGCCTTGTCGTACTCCTGGTACCAGATGTTGTCGGTGGCGGCGTCGGGGACGGCGCTGCACCACCAGGCCTTGATGACCTTGCCCTCGTCGATGACGGCCGGGCTGTAGTTGTACGAGCCGGGCTCGACCGGAATGGTCTCCGAGCCGGCTGGCGGCGCCGGCGCGAACGGCGAGGCGGCCGCCCCGCCCCCGCCGCCGGACGACCCCTTGTCGGAGTCTCCGCTCGAGCACGCGCCGGCGACGAGGGTCGCGAGGACGAGGCAGATGAACGGACGCTTCACGTTGGGGGATCCTCTCGCCGGGGAGCGGTCGATCGGGGGCAACGCTAGTACGGGCATTCCCGCCTTTCGCTCACGTCCTCAGGTGGTCCGGTTGCGGTCCCGAACCATGCCGGCGGCCCGCCGCAGGACGCTCGTGGCACCTTCCCGGCGGGCGTCGGTGACGATCCGCCACACGCCGTCGGCCATCGGCGAGAACGGGGAGTTGGGGCGGTCGTCGACCACCAGATCGGGGGCTCGGCGGGGGTCGCGGCAGAACGCGAGCAGGGGAGCCAACGCCTGCTCCCACACGAAGTTCGGCGCCACGCGGGCCACGTTGAGGCGGCAGGACCGGGCCGCGTCGTCGTCGCCGAGCACCTGCCACAGCGCCGCTTCGAGCGCGGTGTCGTCGCCCGGCGGGACGGCGGCCCCGAGCCGCTCGGCGGCGATGAGGTCGGCGAAGGCGTCGCCGGCGGTGGCCACGATGGGCAGGCCCGCCCACAGGTAGTCGAGGATCCGGCTGCGGAACGAGTACGCCGTCTCCACGTGGTCGAGGTGGGTGCTCACGCCGACGTCGGCCTCGAGCAGGAAGTCGGCGCGCGTCTCGTACGCGACCCATCCCTCGTTGAAGAAGACGTGCGTCCCCACGAGGCCCAGCTCCTCGGCCAGCCGGCGCAGCTCGGTGGCCATCCGCATGGGGGGCACGTTGGGGTTCGGGTGCTGGAGCCCCAGGAAGAAGAGGCGGACCTCGGGCAGGCGATGGCGGAGGCGGTCGACGGCGCGCACGAGGGTCAGCGGGTCGAACCAGTTGTAGACCCCACCCGCCCACAGGATCACCTTGTCCTCCGGCCCGATGCCGGGGACGACGCCGCGCATGGCCGGCCCCGTGCGCCGCGGAGGCGTGGACGGCAGCCCGAACGGGCTCACGGCGAGCAGCGAGCGCAGGGTCTCGTCGTCGTCGTACGTGGTGGCGTTGACGCGGCCCAAGGCGGCGAGGCTCCCGAGCCAGAAATCGCGCTGCCGCTCGCTGGCGCACAGGAAGAAGTCGCCCCGCTGGAGCTGCTCGTTCAGGACGTCGGTGAGATGCCGGATGGTCGCATCCCGTTCGGACGACGGCCAGCCCTTGGTCTGCTCCAGGTTCTCCAGGTGGAACGGGTCGTACACGTCGGCCACCAGGGTGGTCTCCGACTGGAGCAGGAACGGGTGGTCGTGCAGCAGGCCGCCCTGGAAGACCAGGACGTCGCACCACCGGTCGAGGTCGCGCAGCTCGCCCGCCGACACCCGGCGCACGGGGAAGCGGGGATGGTGGCGGTCGCACGCCTCGGTGGTGACCAGCTCCACGTCGTGCTCGCCCTCCAGCACCTCCGCCATGTGCCAGGCCCGGATGGCCGGGCCGGCCATGCGGGCGGTGAGCGGCTCGCTGGTGGCCACCACGATGCGGCGGCGCTTGGCCATCAGGCCGGACGCGCCTGGTCGAGGATCGCCGACTCGTCGACGCTCCACGCTCCGGTCACGGGGGCAGCGTAGGGCCTGGCCGTCGGCGCACGGCGGGCCGTCAGCTCCGAATGCGGAAGGGGTGGAGCCGTTCGAGGTTGGCGTTGTAGTAGGGGTCGAGGCACTTGTGGGTGACCCACCGGGCCTCGAAGAAGTCGTCGTCGACGACGTGGGCGTGGTACCCACGGGTACCCCCCTCGACGTGGAACAGCTGGGCGAACGGCGTGTACACCACCTCATGGCCGGCCTGGCGCACGCGCAGGCACAGGTCGACGTCGTTCCATGCGATGCGCAGTCGCTCCTCGTGGCCGCCGAGGCGCCAGTACAGGGACGGCCGGATCATCATGCACGCGCCGGTGACGGCCGAGCAGTTGCGCACCATCTCGCCGAGCCCGTGGTACCCACCGTGGTCGACGTTGCCGGCGTGCCCGCCCTTGTGGCCGACGATCGTGCCTTCGTGCTGCGGGTTGCCGTCGGGGTAGAGCAGCCGGGGGCCGACGATGCCCACCTCGGGCCGCTGCGCGTGCTCGATCATCGCCTCCAGCCAGTCCGGTGTGATGACCTGGGTGTCGTTGTTGAGGAACAGGAGGAGGTCGCCGCGCGCCTCGGACGCCGCCAGGTTCATCATCCGGGCGTAGTTGAAGGGGAACGGATACGGGACGACGCGGCCGGCGAATCCGCGCAGGTAGGCGAGCGTGTCGGGCTCGGCGCTCTGGTTGTCGACCACCACGAACTCGTAGTTCGTGTACGTCGAACGCTCGACGACGCTGTCGATGCAGCCGCGCAGCATGTCGACCTTGTCACGGGTGGGGACGAGGATCGAGACCCTGGGTTGGCCGACCACGGCGTAGCGGACGCGGTACGTCGTCGGGTGCAGACCGGGCTCGACCTGCCCGGGCCTGCGCCGGCGTGCGAGGGCGTCGAGGAGGGCGCGCCGCCCCGCATCGAGGGCCCATGGTTTGGCGTCGGCGGCACCGGCGGTGGACCCGGGCACCTTGCGCCACGTGTAGAGCGGTTCGGGGACGTGGCCGATCCGGGACGTGAGCTCGGCGACGCGCAGCACGAGGTCGTAGTCCTGGCTGCCGTCGTACTCGGAGCGCAGCCCTCCCAGCTTCTGGAGCACGCTGCGCCGCACGGCGAGGAGATGGCAGACGTAGTTCTGCGACATGAGCTGGTCGGGCGACCAGTCCGGCTTGAAGAACGGGTCGACCAGGCGGCCGTCGGGCTCGCGCTTGTCCTCGTCCGTGTACACCATGTCGAGGTCCGGCTGGTCGTCGAGGGCGAGCGCGATCTCGCCGAGGGCGTGCGGCTTCAGCTCGTCGTCGTGGTCGAGGAATCCCACCAGATCGCCGGTGGCCAGCGAGAGGGCGGCGTTGGAGGCGGCGCTGATGCCCTGGCGCACCGGGAGGTGGATGGTGCGGATGCGGGCGTCCTCCCCGGCGTGGCGGTCGAGCACGTCGAGCGTCGCCTGCTTCGTCGACCCGTCGTCGCCGATGCACAGCTCCCAGTTCCCGTAGACCTGGTCGCGCACTGAGCGAATGGCGTCGTCGAGCCACGCCGGCTCGGTGTCGAACACCGGCATCACGATGCTCAGCGTCGGGCGCCGGTCCAGCCGTTCCAGTCGCCGTGCGAGGCGGGCCAGGCGGGTGGGCGTGGGGCCGTAGACGGCGCACCACCGGCGGTACTGCTCGTTCTCGTCCGGCCCGGCACCGGTCGGCACCCGGGCGAGATCGGGTGCGGGGCCGTCGGGCGCAGGGGGCGCCGCCTTCCACGCCGACCCCGGCCGGGCCACCCGCCGGGGCCGCACCGGTGCCTGGTCGCCGTCGCCCCGGTCCAGCCGTGCGGGCTCCTCCAGCGCCATGCCGGCCGGCGGCCGGATCCCGACGTCCGCGCAGGCGCGGACGAGCTTCAGGCGGGCCGTCGCCCGGGAGCGCAGGCCCTGCGAGAGCTCGGCCATCGCCGCGTGCAGCTCGGCCCACGCGCCGGGGCGGGCGTGCAGCTCCCCTGCTCGCAGGACGGCGGACGTGGTGCCGCCGACGCCGGCCAGGCCCCGCAGGCGGCCGAGGTCGTGATCGACCAGGGCGTCGTGAAAGCCGACGAAGGGGGTGCCCGCGTCGAGGGCCAGGGCGATGGCATCGGCGGCCCCACTGCCTTCCGGGTACAGGGCCAGACCCACCCTGGACCGCCGGAACCAGCGGGCCGGGTCGTCGCCGGCGTCGACCAGCTCCAGGTGCGGCCCGACCACCAGCTGCAGGGCCGGCGACGGATCGTCCACGACCACGCGTAGGAAGGTGGTCGGGTCGCGCGCGACCAGGGCAGGGAGGACGTGCCTCGCCGCGTGCAGGGCGGCACCCTCGTGACCGGCGACCACGTCGGCTCCCGGCGTGGCCAGCACGACGTATCCGGCCCGCTCGTCGAACGAATGGGTCCCCCCCGGCTCGGCCGCCGTGGGGATGACGGCACCGGTGAGGCCCGGGGCGATGCCCCGCACCCACGCCCGCTCCCGCGCCGTGGCCCACCATGCGGCGTGCACCGACGCGGCGGCCGTGACCACCTGGTCGTGGAGCCGTTGGTCCACGTAGGCGCGACCGGGCGCGTCCCCGGAGGCGTCGTCGTCGGGCCGTCCCGCCGCGTGGCCGAACGGCAGCGACGGAAGCGACAGGATCCGCATGGCCTGGGGCTGGGTCTCCCGCAACAGCGGGTCGAAGCGGGCCACGCTCCGGAGATCGGTGAGCAGGACATGGGTGTACAGGAAGGACCGGCGCCCGAACCACGAGGGCCAGTCCTGAGCGCCGGTGACGACCTCGATCCCGTCGCGCAGCAGGCGACGGACCGAGGGCGACGACGGGTCCCCCTCGAGGGCCAGCACCGTCACCCGACCGTCCGGGACGATGGCGGCCAGGTCACCGACCAACTGGGCCGCCCGCCGGTCGGCGCCGGCCACGGCCGGCGAGGGGACGCCCGCCGCCAGCACGAGGATCCTGTCGGGGCAGCGGGCGTCGCGCGCCGCCGGGCTCCGGCGGGGCTGCCGGGCGCCGGCGACGTGGGGCCCATCGACGACCACCCGGGACGCGGGCTCGTAGACCGTCTCCAGGTCGGCCGTGCGGAGGCGGTCGGCCAGGTCGACGCCCGCCGCGACGGCGTCGTCGACGACCGGGTCGAACCCGCCGGTCGCGGCGAAGTCGGCCCTGTCCACGCAGATGCAACCGCGCGACCCTCCGCCGGTGCTGCGGGGGAAGAGGTGCCCGGTCGCGTCGCCGTCGGCCTCGTCCGCGCCCCAGGGGACGAGGCCGTCGTCGTGATCGACGACCCAGCCCGCCTCGACGACTCGACCCTCCCGGTCCACCACCATCGGGACGGCGCATCCCACCGACGGCGCCTCCAGGGCGCTCAGCAGCGGCGGAAGCCATCCCGGGGTCACGGAGGCGCCGGGTGCGACGAAGCACAGCGCCCGACCGGCGGCGGCGGCGGCGCCTCGGCCGGCGGCGGCGGCGAACGGGAGGGCGGTGACCAGGCGGACGATCCGCACACCGGGGCGGCCGATCGGCTCCAGGAGGCCGGGCGGCCCCGCGCCGTTGGCGACGACGACGACCTCGGCCCACTCCGGTACCGCGGCGAGCACGGCGTCGAGCGAGGCCTGCGGTGACGGGTCCGAGGGTCGGACGACCACGACGACCGTGGCGGCCGGCACGTGACCGGTCGCCGGAGCGCTCACAGGCGCCCGCCACGCAGCCGTGCGTAGACGGCCCGTGCGGGTCGGAGGACGCGGAGCACGAGGATGCCCTGCAACGCGTCGAGCTGCGCCACGGCGTCGTCACGCTGGCGCCGCAGGTCGGCTTCGCGCTCGTCGCGGGCGGCCGTGTCGTCGGCCACGGCGGCCAGGCGGGCGGCGAGGGCGTCGCGCTCGGCGGCCAGGGCTCCATGGCGCCGGCGGAGCTCGGACAGGCGTTTTGCCACTGCACGCCGCTCGGTGTCGAGTCGCGCTTGCATGCGCCGGTGGGCCGTCTCCACGGCGGCGATGTACTCCGACGGGGCCAGGACCGGCGTCGTGCTCACGGCGCGCGGGCGGGCGGCGGCAGCGGCGTCGGCGACGGCGGCGATGCGATCGAAGTGGGTGTCGAGGCGGGTCTGGAGCTTGGCGGCCACACCGACCGTCGGCCGGAACCGTTCGCTGTCGAGCAGCCCGTGCAGCTCACGGGGATGGCCGAGGAGGCCGTCGATGGCTCCGTTCACCTCCGCCAGGTGGCCGAGGCTCGCATCGTTCCCGATGCTCACGTAGGCCATGGGGCGCTCGTAGGCGAGCCCGAGCGCGGCGCCCGTCGCCGAGCGCACGGCCACGGCGGCGGCGCCGGCGAAGACGGCCACCAGGTCGTCGGCGACGGCGTCGGCCGGGACCACGTGGACGCGGGCACCCATGGCGGCGGCGACGGCGGCGGCGGCAGCCGGGCCGTCGTAGTCACGGCCGGCGTCGACGAGCACGACGCCGGCGTCGGACGCGGCGACGGCGGCGTCGAGCGCCTCGGCGACCGCACCGGCCCACGGCAGGAGACCGCCGTCGACCTCCACGACGACCGTCGGCCCGTGCTCGGGGTACCACCCCATGAGCCGCACGAGCTCAAGCCGCCTGGCCACAGCCTCGGGGTTCAGGAGCCGGGGGACGAGGAGCAGCGGGTCGGGGACGGGGACGGCGCCGCCGTCGGCGGCAGCGGCCACCGCGTCGGGGGAGCCGGCCTCGAGGACCGCCCGGTACGCCGGCTCGGCGTCGCCCCGTTCGATGGCGCCCGCCCCACGGGCCCGCTGTGCCTGCGGCCCCCGTGGGAGGCCCACCGCGCTCCATACGTGCGGGCAGTCGTCGCCCGCCTCGTGCGCCACGCCCTCGTAGAGGAAGCGGGTCGGGTGCCGGCCGTCGTCCAGCTCGGCCTGGAGCGGCTCCGGCAGGTCGCCCGCGATGACGACGCAGTCGAGCTCGGCCGCCAGCGCCGCCGCTCGTTCCGGCGACCAGGGGCCCAGCGGCTCGACCGCCAGTCCGCCGTCGTGCGGGCCCGCCCGGTGGTCGCTGGACGAGAACGGCCGGACGGTCGCCCCGGCGATGCGGCGGGCGATCTCCGCGCACGTCACCCGCAGGATCAGCGCGCTGCGCACGTTGCCGACGTCGAAGTCGCCCCAGACACCGACCCGGCACCTCACCGAGGCCGGCGGGGGGGCGACCCCGGCGGCCTGCGGGCTGACCGCGCCGGAACCGTCCTCGGGCACGGCACGGAGGACGAACTGGTAGGTGAGCGACTCCGGGTCACCGACCACGGCGTCGACCACGCCCTCGTCGAACTCCTCCCGGCGGAGGGGGACCTCGGTGTCGAAGACCCCGACGGTCGTGCGCCGCACGTCGACGGGCGACAGGCCGGCGTCACGGAACAGCTGGTGCACCGAACCGCGGGTGAAGAAGCGCAGGTGGGTGTCGTCGAGGAGGCCGAGTGACCGGTACTCGAACCTCCCCTGCAGCAGGGCAAGGCGCACGGATCCGTGGGCCACGTTGGGGACCGAGGCGACGACCGACCCCCCGGCGTCGAGTAGGGGACCAATCCGGCGCAGCACGGCGACCGGGTCCACCAGGTGCTCAAGGACGTCGCCGAAGACGACGACGTCGAAGCTCGCCCCCCCGAAGTGGCCCACCAGGTCGAGCTCGGCCGCGTCACCGACGAGGACCTCGTCGAGCGCGTGCCGGGCCGCTTCGGCGGCTGCCGGGTCGATCTCGACGCCCGACACGGTGCACCCGCGACGCTTGAGCATTCGGCCCAGGTCCCCGCCGGCGCAGCCGACGTCGAGGACCCGGCGCTCTCGGCCGACGAGCTCGACGAGCAGGGCGTGGCTGGTGTTGGCGTTGCGGAGATCGATCTCCGCCTCGTACTTCATGCGCTCGGATTGGAGGAGTGGGCCTCCGTGCCGACCTTCCAGCGCCCCCCCAGGGACACCACGCCGAATGTCTCCCGCGGCTCTCCGGGCTCGACGTGGAACCGGACGATGTGCCGGCGCACGTCGTAGGGGTGGAGGCCCCCCCAGTCGTGGATCGATGCGGAGATGTCGTAGGTGTTGGGCACCAGGAGCAGGGGGTCGATGCTGAGGTCGATGTGACCGGCGCCCTCGAGGCGCTCGATCACCACGCCGCCGTCACGTGAGTTGGGCCCCGACACCTGGGTGCCGTCGACGGTCTGGAAGACGATGCCGAAGTTCGGCCGCTCGATCGGCTGCGACACCCGGTAGTGCAGGCGTACCGTCACGGCGTCGCCGGTGCGGATCTGGGTGGTGGGGGTGCCGGACCCGTTGAGCAGCTCCACGGATTCGAGGACGCCCTCACCCGAACCCCACCTGGTGCCGGTGTCGCCGTCGGCCTTGCTGTCGACCTGGACCGCGCCCGTGTACTCGTCGACCACGGCGCGGGCGGAGTCGAGCATCTTCACCCGCCCGTGGTCGAGCCACGCCACCTTGTCGCACAGGTTGTGCACGGCGACCATGCTGTGCGACACGAGGACGATGGTCTTGCCCTGCGCACGGAGCTCGGCGAACTTCTCCCCGCACTTCCTCTGGAACGCCTCGTCGCCCACGGCCAGGACCTCGTCGACGAGGAGGACGTCGGGGTCGACGTTGATGGCGACGGAGAACCCGAGGCGGACGTACATGCCCGACGAGTAGTTCTTCACCGGCTGGTCGATGAACTCACCGATGCCGGCGTAGTCCACGATCTCGTCGAACTTGCGGTTCAGGTCGCGCTGGCTGATGCCCAGGATGGACCCGTTCAGATAGACGTTCTCCCGCCCGGACAGCTCGGGGTGGAAGCCGGCGCCCAGCTCGAGCAGGGCCGAAACCTTGCCCCGCACGGTGAGCTTTCCCGAGTCGGGCCGCAGGATCTTGGCCATGCACTTCATCAGCGTGCTCTTGCCCGAGCCGTTCTCGCCGATCAGCCCGAAGGTGCTCCCCTCGGGCACCTCGAACGACACGCCCTGGAGGGCCCAGAACTCCTCCACCACCGCCCGCCGCTTGCGCATGAGGGCGGCCTTCAGCGACTGGTTGCGCTCGTGGTAGAGCCGGAAGCGCTTCGAGACGTCCTCGACCGCGACGGCGGGATCGATCACAGCTCTTCCGCCAACCGGCCCTCCAGGCGGCCGAACAGGTACAGGCCGCCACCGAACACCGCCACCGACGTCACGATCAGATAGGCGAGCATGCCCAACGGCGGCATCCGCAGGTCGTAGAGCAGGTCGCGGAACGACTCGACGAAACCGACCATCGGGTTCAGCTCGAGCAGGGCCCGGGTGGGGAGGTTGTGCCCGAAGATCACGGCGTGGGGCGGCACGAGGTCGATGGGGTACACGATCGGCGTCAGGTAGAACCACACCTGGAACAGGATGTTCACCAGGTGCTGGACGTCGCGGAAATAGACGTTGAGCACGCTGAAGGCCATCCCGAACCCGAGCGTGAACAGGGTGAGCAGCGCCACCAGCAGCAGGGCCACCGGGAGGTAGGGGAGGACGACGTTGCCGAAGAGCAGCAGGGCCACCGAGAGGAGCCCGATCTCGATGAGAAAGGAGACGACGCACGAGGCGACCAACGACCCCACCAGCAGCTCGCGGGGGAAGTACGTCTTCTTCACCAGGTTGGCGTTGCCGATGAGCGTGCCGATGGAGCCCATGACGCCGGCGACCAGGTAGTTCCACGCCAGCAGGCCGCACATCAGGTAGAAGGCGAAGTTCTTCAGCCCGCTCGGCTCCCCCTTGGGCGCCTGGATCTTGAGGAAGAACCGGAAGACCAGGGTGAAGATGAGCATGGTCGCCAAGGGGTTGAGCAGCGACCACGCCCAGCCGAGCAGCGAGCGCTTGTACTTCGCCCGCAGCTCGCGCAACGTGAGGTTGCCCATCAGCTCCCGGGACGCGGCGTACTCGGCGAGCGTGGTCACACGACACCTCCGGGCACGGGAGCACGATACGCGCCCGCATGGGTGTGGGCGACATCATCCGGGCCTGCGCGCGCACGGGGCGGCGGGGAGCCGTTCGCGTCCGGGATCGGCGAAGAGCGGCCGCCTATGCTGCACGCGTTCCAGCAGTCTCCGCCCAGGAGCCGGCCACCCGGCGGAAGCGAGCCGTCGATGAAGTACGAGGCGAAGGTCGACCTCCGGAACGCGAATACCAGCCACGCCCTCCTCGTGGAGCTGGTGGGCCGGGACAAGCGGGTCCTCGACGTCGGCTGCGCGAGCGGCTACCTGGGCGAGGCGCTGAAGGCCCGCGGTTGCACCGTCGTGGGCGTGGAGACCGACGAGGAGGCGGCTGAGGCGGCCAAGGGCGTGCTCGACGAGGTCGTGGTGGGCGACATCGGCGCCATCGACGTGGTCGCCCGGTTCGGTGCCGGGAGGTTCGACGCCATCGTCTTCGGCGACGTGCTGGAGCACGTCGTCGACCCCGAGGGGGTGCTCCGTGCCGTCCGCCCGCTGCTGGCACCGGGCGGCTTCGTGGTCGCGTCGATCCCCAACGTCGCCCACGGATCCGTGCGCCTGTCACTGATGAGCGGGCGCTTCGAGTACCGGCCCCTCGGCCTCCTCGACGAGACGCACGTCCGGTTCTTCACCCGGACCTCGCTGCACGCCCTGCTGGCCGACGCCGGCTTCGTGCCGACCGACGTGCGCAGGACGACGGCGGGGGTCTTCGAGACGGAGGTGTCCGCCCGCCGGGAGGATTACGACGCCAAGGTCGTCGACGCCGTCGAGGACGATCCCGACGCCACCACGTACCAGTTCGTGGTGAAGGCCTTCCCGGAGGACAGCTCCGAGATCGACGCCGTGGCGCCAACGCCGCCACCCGCTCCGGCGGCCCGGTGCCGGGTGGGTCTGTGGGCCGCCTGCCCCCCGAATGCGCTCCGCGACGCGCTGCTCCTGCGCATCACCCGCCACGAGCTCGAACGGCGGCTCCCCCATGCCGCCTTCCGGACCTTCACCTGGCGCGGCTACCAGGAACCCACCCCGCACGCCGGAGGGGAGCACGTCGAGCCGTTGTCCGACCTGGCCGCCGACCGCCTCGACCTCCTGGCCGACCAGCTCGACTGCGTGGTGGTCACCGGCGACGTCGACTGCGGGGACGCCACGGACGCCGGCGCGGCCTCGCCGTTCCTGCGCGAGGAGCTCGGCAGCGACCACGACGTGGACTGTCCGGTGCTGTGGAGCGCGGTGCGCCTGCGCGGCAGCAGCGCCGGCGCAGCCGCCGCCTCCGCCAGCAACCGGGCCTGGGCGACCGTCGTCGACGAGGTCGGCGCCGGCGCGGAGCGGGGCGAGGGAGACGCCGCTCCGGTCCCCGACCCGCTGGTGCTCGCCGCCCGTCTCCTCGCGCCGGACGCGCTGCGTCGCCGGCTCGAGTTCCTCCGGGTGATGGGGTGGTATCCCCAGGACGGAGCGGCCGTCGCCGTCGAAGCAGCCGGCTCGATGGCCGGCCACATCGCCGCCATCGGGGCCGCCCTCGACACGCTGCTCGCCGAGCGACCGGGTTCGAGCGTCGTCATCGTCCAGCTCGACCCCGCCGACGCGGCGGCGGGGCGGGTGGCGGACGACCTGTCCGCCACCCTGCGGTTCCCGGCCTTCCGGGTGCCGGCCGACGCGCCCGTCGACGACGTGGTGGCGGCGATGGCCCACGCCACGGTCATCGCCGCGTCGTCCTCCTCCGCCGTCTCCCTGGCCCTCGCCTTCGCCCGACCGCACGCCGCGCTCGACCTCGGCGCGGATCACGGCGTCGCCGCCCTCGCCCGCTCCCTCGGGAATCTCGACGGAGTCGTCACCCGGCCCGGTGAGCTGTCCGAGCTGCTGCAGGAGCGCCGATTCCGCCCGCTGCCCGCCCCCGCCGGCCTGATGGCCCGCCTCGACGTCGACTTCGACCGGATCGCCGCCATCGCCGACGGCGCGGCGGCCGCCCGACCCCGGACCACGGAGATCGGACCGGTGCTCCCCGCACCCGAGTACGTCGCCGCCCTCGAGGTGGCACACACACGGATGCGCCAGCGCCTCGACGCCGAGCACAGCGCGGTGGCCGACCACCTCGTCGCCCTCGAGCGCGAGCACGTGCGCCGCCTGGCCGCGCTGCAGGACGACCTCGACGCCTCGGACGCGTCAGCCGCCGCCGAGCGGGCGCGGGCGGACGTCCTCCAGGCCCGGGTCGACACGGTCGAGCAGGAGCTCACCCGCATGGACGCGCAGGCGGAGCAGCTGGGCCGGCTGGAGCAGGAGATCCGCCGGCTCCGGGCCATCGAGGACCGGCTGGCGGCCGACCTGGAGGCCCTCAGCAACATCCGCACCTTGCGCCTGATCCGCCCGGTGCGGGCGTTCTACGCGCGCCTTCGCGGCAGCCGTTTGTGACCGACGTCGACCAGCAGGCCTCACCGCCGGGCGCGTCGATCGTCGTCGTCGTCCCCCCGGCCGCCTCCGGCGTCTCCGTCGACGGCACGCTCGACGCCGCCCGCCGGCACTCCGGCGCGGGGACCGAGGTCATCGTCGTCGTGAACGGTGCGGCAGGCCCGATGGCGGCCCGCCACCGCCCGGACATCCGCGTCGTCGCCCTCGAGCGGACCGTGCCCTTCGCAGCCGCCGCCAACCAGGGAGCGGCCGCGGCGGCCGGGGGCGTCGTGTGCTTCCTGGACCACGGGACCACGGTGACGGAGGGGTGGCTCCCGCCCTTGGTCGCCGCCGCCGCCGGGCTCGGATCAGCGGCGGCCGCCGTGCCTCGTGTCGTCTCCACCGCCGGCCGAGTCGTCGAGGCGGGCGCCGTCCTCCGGCGCGACGGCGGCGTGCAGGCGGTCGGCCGTGGCGACGTGGCCGCCGCCGTCGAGCACATGTTCACCCGCGAGATCGACGCCGGATCCGCCAGCTGCCTCTGTGTCCGCCGCGCCGCGTTCGTCGCCGCCGGCGGTTTCGAGCCTCGCCTCGACGACCTCGCAGCGGCCAGCACCGATCTCGTCCAGACCCTGCGTCATGCCGGGATGCGCTGCACCTACGAGCCGTCCTCGTCCGTGGTCGCCGGCGACAGCCGAGCACTCGACGTCCGTCCCCTCGTGCCGGCCGCATCGCCGGGGGGACGGCTCCTGGCCGCCAGATGGGCGGCGTCGGTGCCGCCGGGCCGCCCGGCGGGCGCCGGCCCCGGTGGCCCGCTTCCCCATCACGCCCACGCGGCGCGCGACGCCGGCGCCACCGGCCGCACTCTGGTCGTGGCCGCCCGCGTGCCTCGTGCGCACGGCCCACTGGCCGAGCGACGGGTCGCGCAGCTGCTCGAGGACCTGGCCGCCCTGCGGCCGGGCGTCCGCCTCACGTTGCTCGCCGTCGACGGCCACCGAGCCGCCGAGCGGGCCCCGCGCCTGCTCGCCCGCGGCATCGAGGTCGTGGCCGGGCCGCAGGACTGGGACGACTGGTTCGACCGCCGGCTCCTGCTGTTCTCCAACGTGGTGTTCACCGACCTGCGCAGCGCCCGAGGAATCGAACCCCGTGTGTGGAGGACGCAGCCGCAGGCGCGGAAGGTGCTCGACCTTTCGTCCTTCGACTTCCGCGACGTCGCCGCCCTGGAACCCTCGGTGGGTCCGCAGGAGATCGGCGGGTTCCGGTTCGTGGCCGAGCGCTCGGGTCAGCGCTTCGCCGAGCGCGTCGGGCGGTTCGACGCGCTCTGGTGCGCGACCCGCCGGGACAAGGAGTGGCTGGCCGGGTTGGTCCCTCCCGGCACGCCGTGCGCGGCGGTGCCGGTGGCGGCCCGCCCGGGCGGCCACATGGGGTTCGGCTCCCGCTCGGGTTTCGTCCTCCTGGCCGGATGCGGGTCCGACGTGCTCATGGGACACGAGGACGCCGCCGCCGACACCGTGGCCCGCGTGCTCCCGGGCCTGGTGGCGCGGGACCCGGCGGCCGTGCTCAGGCTGGTGGTCGACGAACCGTCGCCCGCCGTGCAGCTCCTCGAGAGCGACCATGTCGAGCTGGTCGCCGCCGGCTCGGACCCGGCCCGGTGGTTCCGCACGGCGCGGGCGTGCGTCGGGTCCTACCCGCTCGGGACCGGGTGGCGCGAGGCACTCGCCCTCTGCGTCGACACGGGCACGCCGTTCGTGGCCGCCCTCACCCCGGCCGCCAGGCGGGAAGCCGGCACGCCGGCGCACGTCTTCGTGACCGACGATCCGGCCTCGGCGGCGGCGCGTGCGAGTCGGCTGCACGCCGATCGACGGGAGTGGGAGGACGCCTCCACCAGGCTCCGCCGGTTCGCAGAGGGACCGGGCTCGCGCGCGGCGGCCCGTTCCGCCCTCGTGCGGGCCGTCGCCGACATCGGTGTCGCACCCGATCGCCAGGCGCCGCTGGAGCCGCCCGAGGACCTGGTCCCCGACGCGGCCGACGACCCCGCCGCCGGTGAGGGCGGCGGGTCGCCACGACCGCGGCCGAGGCGGGTGCCCGTCGTCGGCACGGCGGCACCCGCCTCCGTCGACGATGTGGCCCGCCCGCCCGACGAGCAGTACCGGCGCTGGTGCGAGCGGTCGGGCCCCACGCCGGGACGGCTGGCGGCCGTGGCCGAGCACGTGGCCCAGCTCGTCGATCCACCCCTGATCAGCGTCGTCATGCCGGTCTTCAACACCGAGCCGTCCTGGCTGGACGAGGCGATCCGGTCGGTGCGCGGGCAGCTCTACGACAACTGGGAGCTGTGCATCGGCGACGACGGTTCGAGCCGCCCGGAGACGGCGGCCGTGCTCGAGGCCCACCTCGCCGGCGAGCCGCGCATCCGGCTCATCCGGTTGCCCGAGTCCCAAGGCATCGTCGGTGCGTCGAACGCCGCCTTGTCGCTCGCCACCGGCGAGCTGGTCGCCTTCCTCGACCACGACGACGAGCTGAAGCCCCAGGCCCTCGCCATGGTGGCGCTGCGGCTCCGTGACGAGCCCGGCACCGACCTGCTGTACACCGACGAGGACAAGCGGGAACCCGACGGCCGCCTGGTGGAGCCGTTCTTCAAGCCCGACTGGTCGCCGGACCACCTCATGTCGCGGAACTACGTCTGCCACCTCCTCGTCGTCCGGCGGGCGCTGCTCGACAAGCTGGGCGGGTTCCGTCCCGGCTACGACGGCAGCCAGGACTACGACCTGGTGCTCCGGGCCACCGAACTGACCGATGGCATCGCCCACATCCCCGAGCCGCTGTACACCTGGCGCAAGGTCGCCGGCTCCACCGCAGCCGAGGCGGACGCCAAGCCATGGGCCCTCGATGCGGCGCGGCGGGCGCTGGCCGATGCGCTCTTGCGGCGCAACACCCCGGGCGCCGTCGCCGACGGCCTGCACCCGACCACCTACAGGGTCCGCTATGCGTTGCGGGGCGCCCCCAAGGTCTCGATCGTGATCCCCACGCGCGACCGGGGCGCCATGCTCCGAACCTGCATCGACAGCATCGTGGAACGCTCCACGTACACGAACTACGAGCTCATCGTGGTCGACAACCAGAGCGAGGATCCCGAGACCCTCGGCTATCTCGGCGCCGTGCCTGGGCTGGTCCTCCGCTACCCCTTCCGGTTCAACTACTCGCGCATGATGAACATGGCGTGCTCGGAGGCCGACGGCGACCTGCTGCTCCTCCTCAACAACGACACCGTCGTGCGCTCTCCCGACTGGATCGAGGCCCTCGCCGAGCACGCCCAGCGCGCCGAAGTGGGCATCGTCGGTGCCCGTCTGCTCTACCCCTCGGGGCGGCCGCAGCATGAGGGAATCATCACCGGCTACGCCGGAGGCCACGCCGGCAACGTCGACCACGGCGGCTACTGGGGCCTGGGTGACGTCGTGCGCAACTGCACCGCTGTGACCGGCGCGTGCACCATGGTGCGGCCCGCTGTCTATTGGGCCATCGGCGGCCACGACGAGCGCCTGCGCGTCGCCTTCAACGACGTGGACCTGTGCCTTCGTGCCCGCCAGGCGGGCTACGACGTCGTGTACACGCCGTACGCCGAGCTGAGTCACATCGAGGGCGGCACGCGGGGCGTCCACGCCCACGTCGACGACGACGCGATGTTCGAAGGTCGCTGGGCGACGGACCGGTGCGTGGACCGCTTCTACAGCCCCAACCTCAGCCGGCGGTGGCCGTTCCGCATCGTGTGACCTCCAGGAGCCGGCCAGGGCGCCGGTGTACTGTGCGCCCGATGTCGGCGCCGCCACGGTCCCGAGAGGCGCAGCGCAGCCTCCTGGCGAGGCATCTGGCCGGCGACGGCATCGAACTGGGCCCGGGCCACGTCCCCTTCCCCGTGCCGTATCCCGGCATCCGCGTCCGCTACGTCGACCGCTGGCAGCCCGACGAGAACCGGGCGCTGTTCCGCGAGCTGGGCGACGAAGCCCCGTTTCCCATGCCCGACATCGTCTGCAACTTCGACACCGACGGGCTCAGGCAGGTCGACGACGCCAGTCAGGACTTCGTCATCGCCAGCCACGTGCTGGAGCACGTGGCCAACCCGCTGTCGTTGCTCGACGAGATCCATCGGGTGCTGCGCCCCGGCGGCGTGGTGCTCCTGCTGCTTCCCGACCGGCGGCGCACGTTCGACCGCCGCCGGGCACCCACGCCACTCGCCCACGTCGTCGACGAGCACCTGCGGGGCATCACCTCCGTGGACGACCACCACGTGGCGGACTTCCTCGTGGGCACCGACGTCCCCATCCCCGACGACGAGGGCGACCGCGTCGCCGTGTTCGACCTGCACCGCCGGCGTTCGATCCACGTGCACTGCTGGCAGGAGGACGAGTTCTTCGAGGTCCTCGAGCATGCCGTCGCCGAGCTGGCCCACCGCTGGGAGCTCGTCGACGCGGTCCTCGCCGACGACGAGGGCGACGACGGGTTCGAGTTCGGCTACGTGCTCCGCCGGACAGCCGCGCTCGACGATGCCGGCGTCCTCGCCGAGCGGCTCCGCCTGTCGTGGCAGCGGTGGCTCGAGACCAGGTCGTGGTGGCACGGCTGCCTCGCCGCCGGCGGGTCGACGGCGCCCCCCGAACCTGCTGCCGCCTGCGAGCGGCCGGGCCCGGGGGAGCCGATCGACCTTTCCCTGCCCGCCGAGCCGCCACGGATCCCGACGCCCGCTCGGCCCGGCGGTCGCGGCGTGCTGGCCGACATCCGGCGCACCACCCGAACGCACGCGGCGACGATCGCCGAGCGGATCCGTCGAACGCCGAACGTCTGAAAGGACGCCATGATCATCACGAGGACACCGCTGCGCATCACCCTCGGCGGCGGCGGCACGGACCTTCCGTCGTACTACGAGCGCCATGGTGGCTACGTCATCTCCGCCGCCATCGACAAGTACGTCTACATCGGCGTGCACCACACGTTCACCGACGAGTACTTCATCAAGTACTCGTCGCTCGAGCGGGTCTCCCGCGTCGACGAGATCCAGCACCCCATCGTCCGTGAGGCGCTCCGCCTCCACGACGTACCTCCGGCCATCGAGGTGGTCAGCCTGGCCGACATCCCGGCCGGCACGGGCCTCGGCTCCTCGGGGTCGTTCACCGTCGGGCTGCTGCGCGCGCTGTACGCCCTCAAGCGTGAGCACGTCACGGCCGGTGCCCTGGCCGAGGAGGCGTGCAGCATCGAGATCGACCGGCTGGCCCAGCCCGTCGGCAAGCAGGACCAGTACATCGCCGCCTTCGGTGGGCTGACGTGCTTCGAGTTCGGCCACAGCGGCCGGGTCCGGGTGTCGCCGCTGGCGATCTCCAACGAGACACTGCACGACCTCGAGGAGCACCTGGTGATGTTCTTCACCGGCTATTCCCGCCAGGCGTCGGTGGTGCTCGAGGACCAGAAGCAGCGGTCGGAGGCGGGCGACGGGCGCATGTTCGACAGCCTCCACATGGTGAAGAAGCTCGGCATGGCGACCAAGGAGGCGCTGGAGGCGGGTGACACGGCCCACTTCGCCGCATTGATGCACGAGCACTGGCTGCACAAGAAGGAGCGGTCGGCTGGCATCACGTCGGACGAGATCAACCGCTGGTACGACCTCGGCATCGAGCACGGAGCCCTGGGCGGCAAGCTGGTCGGCGCCGGGGCGGGCGGCTTCCTGCTCTTCTACACCCGCGACCGCCTGCGGCTGCGCGACGCCATGGCGGAGCAGGGCCTCACCGAGCTGCGGTTCTCCTTCGACCACGACGGTTCCACCGTGACGGCCCGGGGGACGTGACGCCCTGCGTCATCCTCGCCGGCGGCCTGGGCACGCGGATCCGCGCTGTCGCCGCCGATGTGCCGAAGGTCCTCGTCCCCGTCCTCGGGCAGCCGTTCGTGCACCATCAGCTCAGCTGGCTGGCCAGCCAGGGCGTCACGACCGTGGTCCTGTCGATCGGCCACAAGGGAGCCGCCGTCCGCCACTACGTGGGGGACGGCGGGCGGTGGGGGATCTCCGTCACGTACGTGGACGAGGGTGAGGACCTGCGGGGCACCGGTGGCGCGCTGCGGCTGGCCCTCGCGCAGGGTGTCCTCCCGGAGCGGTTCCTCCTGCTCTACGGCGACTCGTATCTCCCGGTCGACATCGCGCCGGTCGAGGAGGCGTACGAGCGGTCGGGGCTGCCCGCCCTCATGACCGTCTATCGCAACGAGGATCGCTGGGACCGCAGCAACGCCTCCTACGAGGGCGGCCGCGTCGTGCTCTATCAGAAGCACCATCCCGACCCCGAGCGGGCCGGGCTGCGCTTCCTCGACTACGGGCTGTCGATGCTCGGCCACGACGTCGTCGACGAGATGGTCCCGCCCGACCAGGTGTGCGACCTCGCCGACGTCTTCCACCGCCTCAGCGTGGAGGGGCGCCTGGCGGGATACGAGATGACCCAGCGGTTCTTCGAAGTGGGATCGCCGGAGGGGCTGCGGGACCTCGAAGCTCACCTGTCGGGCCCCGCCCCGGCCCCGTCGGAGCGGTGACGCCGGTCACCCACCTGTCCCGGCACGACGCCGTAGTGTTCGTCGGATGAGCACCTTCACCCGCACCTTCCTCGAGGAGACGGTCTCGATCGTGGAGAAGCTCGACCACGACGAGATCGAGCGCGTCGCCACCGGCCTGGCCGCCGTGCGCGAGCGAGGTGGCCGGCTGTTCATCCTCGGTGTCGGCGGCTCGGCCGGCCACGCGGGCCACGCCGTCAACGACTTCCGCAAGATCTGCCTCTTCGAGGCGTACGCCCCCACCGACAACGTGGCCGAGCTCACGGCGCGGGTGAACGACGAGGGCTGGGACACGACGTTCTCGGAGTGGCTCAAGGGGTCTCGGCTGAGCGAGCGCGACGCCCTGCTCGTGTTCTCCGTGGGCGGGGGGAACCGGGAGAAGAACGTATCGGTCAACCTGGTGCGGGCGCTCGAGCTGGCCGTGGAGCTCGGCGCCGCGGTGTTCGGGATAGTGGGCCGCGACGGCGGTTTCACCGCCGAGGCGGCCACCGCCTGCGTGGTCATCCCTCCGCTCAACCCCGACCGGATCACACCGCATACGGAGGGCCTGTGCGCCGTCGTCTGGCACCTGCTGGTGAGCCACCCGCTGTTGCAGGTCGAGGGCACGAAGTGGGAGTCGGTCCTCTGAACGCTGCCGGGCGTGCGGGCCGCCGAGGGCCGCAATAGCCGTGCTCCGGCCGGGGGTGTTCCTCGACCGGGACGGCGTCGTGAACCGGGCCATGGTGCACGCCGGCCTGCCGTTCCCGCCGTCGGCGGTGGCCGATCTCGAGATGCTTCCCGGCGTCGAGACGGCGTGCGCCGCCTTCCGGCGAGCCGACATCGCCGTCGTGGTGGTCACCAACCAACCCGACGTCGTCCGCGGCACCACCACGCGCCAGGCGGTCGACGAGATCAACTCGGCCCTTCGCTCGATGCTGCCCATCGACGACCTGATGGTGTGCTTCCACGACGACGACGACGGCTGCGAGTGCCGCAAGCCCGCTCCTGGTCTGCTCCTCCAGGCGGCCGAGCGGCTCTCCATCGACCTCGCCCGCAGCGTCATGGTCGGAGACCGCTGGGGCGACATCGAGGCGGGCCGCCGGGCGGGCTGCAGTACGGTGTGGATCGAGCAGGGGTACTCGGAGCGCCGTCCGGACCACCAGGACGTCACGATGCAGAGCCTGTACGACGCAGTGCCCTGGATACTCGCACGCTGCCTAGGAGGCGTATGACACGCATGAGCGACCTTCGGGTGAAGATCTTCGCCGACGGCGCCGATCGAGCCGGCATCGTCTCGCTCGCAGCGGATCCTCTGATCAAGGGTTTCACCACCAACCCGACCCTCATGCACGCGGCGGGCCTCCGGGACTACGAGGCATTCGCGCGCGACGTCCTCACCTGCGTGGGCGACCGTCCCATCTCGTTCGAGGTCTTCTCCGACGACTTCGACGACATGGAGCGCCAGGCCCTGAAGATCGCGGCGTGGGGGGACGGGGTCTACGTGAAGATCCCCGTCACCAACTGCTCGGCCGTCAGCGCGGCGCCGCTGATCCGCCGGCTGGCGGAGCTCGACGTGAAGCTGAACGTCACCGCCCTGATGACGCTCGACCAGGTCGAGGAGGTCGCAGCCTGCCTCGCCGGAGGACCCCCGAGCGTCATCTCGGTGTTCGCCGGCCGCATCGCCGACACCGGCCGCGACCCCGTACCGATCATGGCCGCCGCCCTCGACATCGTCCGCCGGTACCCCAAGATCGAGCTGCTGTGGGCCAGTCCACGCGAGATCCTGAACGTCGTGCAGGCCGACGAGATCGGCTGCGACATCATCACCGTGACCCACGACCTGCTCAAGAAGCTGCCGATGATCGGCTACGACCTCGCCCGCTTCTCCCTCGACACCGTGAAGATGTTCTTCACCGACGCCCAGGCGGCCGGCTTTTCCCTCTAGTCCGCTGCGCCCCCGGCGGGGCCCGGCGCTTCTTTTCCCGTTCGGCGACACTCCGTGTCGTGTTGCGGACGAAGAAAGGGCGCGTCCCCGCCGCGCCGGCGGCGGCACTAGGTCTGGTTCGGGTCCGGGGCGTGGCCCGCGCTCGCACCGGTGCCGACGACCGCTCCCGAGCGGCGGCGCCTGGTGACGACCGCCCACGAGGCCCACACGGTGAGGCCGGCGGGCGGGCCGAGGAGGCCGAGGCGGAAGTTCGTCGGCCGGTACCGGAACACGACGGTCGAGCGGCCGGCGGGAACGTCCACCCCTCGGAACAGCACGTCGGTCGGGTACACGGCCGCTCCTGCGCCGTTGACCTCCGCCTTCCACCCCGGGTAGTAGGTGTCGGTGAGCACGAGCAGGCCCGGGCACGGCGAGTCGACGTCGATGCGCACCTCCTGGGGCTCGTAGGCGCGGATGCGGGTGGCGGCGTCACCCCGGCAGTCCATGCGGCCGCCGGCCCGGCCTTCGACGACCGCCGTCTTACGCGGGTCCAATGTGCCGACCCGGACCGCGCCGCCCGGGAAACGACCGCCGGAGGACTTGAAACGGTTGATCGCGGCCTCCTCGTTCCTCACGCCCACCACGTCGTGGACCACCAGGGCCCGCGGCGCGACCGTCGTGTTGCGGTAGACGGTGGCGTTGCCGGCCGAGCCCAGGAGCTCGTACTGCGGCACGGGAGCCGGTGTCGGCCCGTCGGCACCGGTGAAGTGGAGGTCGGCCCATCCCGCCCAGTCGGTGTGGGCGTTCGCTCTGGGGCGGACCTCGAGAATGAGGCTTCGGACCGGTCCGTGCGTCCCGCGCAACGCGACCTGGCCCGATCGCCACTCGGGCCCCACTGGGTCCTGCCGGGGCACCATGGTGGCCCGAAAGAGCTCGGACACGACGTTGTCGTCCGTGCGGCCCGAGATCACGAACTCGACGCCGTCATCGGTAAGGTCGCCGAACGCCTCGGTCTGCATGGCGTAGGAGAAGGTGAACCCCGTGGCCTGCGCGGACTCGACCGGGAACTCGACCTGCTGCCCGCTGTGCTCGAACAGCACCGGCCGGGCGTCGCCGCCCAGGTCGAACACGGTCGGCCGCAGACCGGCGTCGGGCGGGCGGCTGGCGAAGATCCGCTCGACCAGTCCCGACCGCTCCGGCGCCGTCCCGCCACTCAGGAGGTAGCGGACGCCGAGCATGTCCCACATGGGATTGGCGGCCACTTCGGAGAGCTGCACCTCCTCACCCGGATTCCCGCCGTGGGGCCCGCCGACGTAGCGCGTGTAGGCGCTCGGCTGGACGAACGTGTTGATGTAGTCGAAGAACCGCTTGGGGAACAGGGCGTCGAGCGTCCGGACGTCGGAGATGCCCAACGCCCCGGGAATGTCGGGGAACAGGCGGGCGTCGAGACCGAAGGTCCGGTCCCAGGTGGCCAGCCCCTTGGACCGGATGAGCTCGACGGCCGGCGGCGGCGTGTAGGGATCGGCCCGCTCCGGATACATCCCACGGGGCGCCAGGGCCAGCAGCTCGACGACGATGACCCCGGCGAGGAGCACCGAGGCCCTGGGACCCTTGAGGAGCGCGACGATGGCGACGGCCAGGGTGAAGGCCACGATGGCGCCGGCGAAGGGAACGATCCGGTCGCTCCCGTGGACCAGATCGGGGCGGGCCAGCTTCGTGAGCCAGGCGGTGAGGGCGACCAGGACCACCGCACCGGCGGCGAGGACCCGTCGGTCGACGTCGCCGTCGGCCACCGCCTGGACACCCGCTCCGGCCAGCACGGCGATGCAGAAGGCGCCGACCGGAGGGGCGAACGCAGGAAAGCTGGCTCGCACGACGAGAGGCAGGCGGCCGACCTCGGCGATCACCGGGGCCCCGAAGATCTTGGCGATGACGGCCACCCCGAGCACGGCGAAGAACAACCCCCCTCGACGCCGCCACGTGGGACTGGCGATGGCGGCGACGGCAGCCACCGAGGCGGACGCCCCGACCCACTCGCGCAGCCCGACGAACGAGCCCCGGCCCCGTGCGAACGGGACCAGCCAGCCGAGCAGCCAGCTGGTCGGGTCGGCCTGCAGGCCCACCTTGGCCGCGTTGGAGTGGGTGTTGTGCGAGATCGAGACGTATTCGACGAAGAGGAGCAGCAACGGCAGCACGAAGGCCAACGCCAGCGCTCCGGCCGCCATGAGGCCGGCGAGGGACCTCCTCCGCTCCGGTGCCCCGACGATGCGGAACAGCGCGTAGAGCACGGTCGCCCCGACGACGAACAGCGTGGACTCGGGCATGCCGACGAGGAAGTTCCCGGCGAGGGCGGAGGCGAGACCCAGCACGGCCAGCGGGCGTCGCCTGGCGATCACCCGATCGACGCCGAGCAGCAATGCCGGGAGGTAGAGGTAGGACCGGAAGAACTGGTTGTTGGAGTAGAGGAAGAAGTAGCCGGACAGCGTGAAGGTGAGCGTTCCCGTCGCGCCGGCGACCGGACCGAGCCCCAGGATGCGCAGGAACGCATAGCCGCCGACGGCCCCCAGCAGCAGCGCGAGAAGGAAGCAGAGGTCCCAGAACAACGGTGTGGCGTGCAGGTGGACAGGCAGGAGCAGCGGATCGAAGGCGGCGCTCTGCATGTTGGCGGCCAGGGGCTTTCCCGTGGCCGAGTAGGGGTTCCAGAGCGGCCAGTGCCCGGAGCGGAATTCCCGGGCGACGATCTCGCCCCAGGGCTCGAACTGCCATGCCGACGCCCCCTGGTCGATGCGCACCGGATCGGGCGGCGCATCGACCTTCCTGCCGGCGGGCGGGATCGGCGGGTCGACCCCGTTGGCGTTGGCCGTCAGGTACGAGGTGCTGAACGTGCGCCCCAGAAAGGGGACCTCGAAGAACCCGACGAGGACTGCGGTGCAGACCAGGAGCAGGGCGACGATGTCGGCGCGACGGCTGCGGATCAATGCGCTCGGGCGGCGATCAGGTGCGGATCTCCTCGCGCCCGAGCACCCACGGGTTGTCGAGGAGGTAGTCCACCGTGTCCTCCACGGCGGCCCGGATGGAGTACCTCGGCTCCCACCCGGTCGTCCGGATCTTGCCGGTGGCCAGGTAGATGAAGGGGTTGTCGCCGACCCACCCCCGGTCGCCGCCGGTGTACTCGATCCTCGGCTCGAGCCCGGCGCGGGCGCAGATCCAGCCGGCCGACTCGACCACGCTGCAGTAGTCGTCGACGCCGAGGTTGAAGACCTCGCAGCGGTGGTCGGCGTCGAGGACCGACATGAGCGCAGCCACGCAGTCCGAGACGTGGAGGTAGCTCTTGCGCTGGCGACCGTCCCCGAGCACCTCCAGGCGGGTCGGGTCGGCACGGAGCTTGCGCAGGAAGTCGACGACGTGCCCGTGCGTGTAACGGGGGCCCATGATCGACACGAAGCGGAAGATCGTCGCCTTCAGGTCCGTGCCCTCTGCGTACGCCTGCACGAGCCCTTCGGCCGCCAGCTTGGACGCCCCGTACAGCGACGTCTGCAACGGGAAGGCGCAGCCCTCCGGGGTGGGGATCTCGGGGGCCTCCCCGTACACGGATCCGGTCGACGAGAAGACGATCCGCCCCACACCCGCCCTGCGCATGCCCTCGAGGACGGCGTGCGTGACGATGGTGTTCTGCTCCAGGTCGCGCCGCGGTGCGCTCCAGCCGAAGCGGACGTCGGCGTTGGCGGCGAGATGCACGACGGCGTCGCATCCGGCGAACCGCACGGGGAGCTCGTCGGCCTGGCGGTACAGGTCGATCTCGGCCAGCTCGAAGCCCGGCTGCTGGACGGCGTGCTCGAGGAAGCGCATCGATCCGGTGGAGAAGTCGTCGAGACCCAGCACCCGGTGCCCAGCCGCCAGCAGCGCGTCGGTGAGGTTCGACCCGATGAAGCCGCCAGCGCCGGTGACCGCGATCTTCATGCCAGACGCTACTTCCCCGGCTCCGGGCCGGGCGTGTTCACCAGGTCTCGTCCCTGCCCGCCCACTGTCGCCACACCTCGGCCGGCGACCGGTGCCGGCGGCGGGCGAGGAGCGGCCGGGTAGCCACCGTCGCCGGCAGCCGGGGGATCAGCGCCCGCCGCAGGCCCGGCGGACTGCAGGCACCGAGGGCCCGCCGGAGCTGGGCGGCGGCCACGGTGACAGGGGCGTTGCGGGCGAGGCACAGCAACCGGTTGCGCGCCGCCAACCCCCGGACCTGAGCGGCGAGCGGTCCCCCGCTGGTGACGCCGCCGACGTGGCGGACGACCCCGGACGGCTCGTAGAGCGCCCGGAAGCCGGCCAGCCGCGCCCGCCAGCACCAGTCGACGTCCTCGTAGTACGCGAAGAACGAACCGGCGAACGGCCCGACCCGAGCCAGCGTCGACGCGGTGGTGACCATGGCGCCGCCGCAGGCCCCGAATCGCTCGGCCGGATCGTCGAACCGGCCGTCGTCGGGGCTGAGGTACCCATGGTCTCCACCCCATCCCTCCGTGCTCAGGTACGACCCGGCGTTGTTGACGAGCCGGACCGTTCCCACCACGGGTGCCGGCCGGCCGTCGATCTCGACGGTCGACGGATCGTCCTCGGGGCCGAGGGGCACGTAGATGGGCGACCGTCCCGCCGTCCACCGCCACGGGCCGGCCCGCCCGTCCAGCTCGCCGTTCTCGAGGGCGTGCACACCCGGCCCGACGAGCCGCTCGAGGACGTCGACTCCGCCCACCGTGGCCGTGCGGAGTGCCCGGCCCAGTGGGCGGGCGTCGGTGCCGATGCGCCGCGGCTCGTCGTCGAAGCGGACCTCGGCGAACGGCAGGGCGAACACCAGCTTGGGGGCGACCACGGCGACGCTCGGGTCCACGAGGGCGTCCCGGGCCGACGCCAGCCAGCCGGGCTCGGCCATGGCGTCGTCGTTCAGCAGGGCGATGACGTCGCCGGTGGCGGCGGCGACACCGGCGTTGACGCCGGCAGGGAAGCCGGCGTTGACGGTCAGGCGCACGACCCGGGCGCCGGCGGCGCCCGCCGCCCCGGCGACCGCAGCGTCCCTCGACCCGTTGTCCACGACGACGACCTCGTCGCACTGGTCGGCCACCGACGCGAGGCACTCGGGCAGCCACCGGTGGAGGCGGTGGGACACCACGATCACCGACGTCGCCACCGCGGGATGGTATCGGCGCCACCGTGGAAAGCTTCGGCCATGACCGTCCCGAAGCCGAGGTCCCCGCGACGGGTCCTGCCCGTCCTCGCCGCCTGCGCGCTGGCCGCCGCCCTCCTGGCGCCGGCACCCACCGGCGCGGCGCCGTACCTCGGTTCGACCGGCGCCCTCCGGCTGGCGGCACCGGTGGTGGGCATGGCCGGATCCCCCTCGGGGCAGGGCTACTGGACGGTGGCCTCCGACGGCGGGGTGTTCGCCTTCGGGGACGCCCGGTTCCTCGGGTCCACGGGCGGCGTCCGCCTGGTCCGTCCCATGGTCGGCATGGCGGCGACGCCGACGGGACGCGGCTACCGGCTGGTTGCCTCGGACGGGGGGGTCTTCGCCTTCGGAGACGCCCGCTTCCTCGGGTCGACCGGAGCAGTGCGACTGGCCGCTCCGATCGTGGGCATGGCGTCCACGCCGTCGGGCCAGGGGTACTGGTTGGTGGCCTCCGACGGCGGCGTGTTCGCCTTCGGGGACGCCCGGTTCTTCGGGTCGACGGGGGCGATCCACCTGGCGTCGCCGATCGTGGGCATGGCGTCCACGCCCTCGGGCCAGGGGTACTGGCTCGTCGCCGCCGACGGCGGCGTGTTCGCCTTCGGGGACGCCCGGTTCTCGGGATCGACCGGCGGCCTGCGCCTGGCTCGGCCCGTCGTGGGCATGGCATCCACACCGTCGGGCCAGGGGTACTGGCTGGTCGCCTCCGACGGTGGCATCTTCGCCTTCGGCGACGCCCGCTTCTCGGGGTCGACGGGCGCCCTGCGCCTGGCCCGGCCCGTCGTGGGCATGGCCGCCGGCACGACCGCGGACGGGGCCGGCTACTGGCTCGTCGCCTCCGACGGCGGCATCTTCGCCTTTTCCGAGGGCGCTCCGACGGCCCCTCCACCCGTCGGCGACCCCACGCTGGCCCTGACCACGGTCGTCAACGGCCTCGACCTCCCGTGGGACATCGGGTTCACCCCGGAGGGCGCCATGCTGTTCACCGAGAAGGCGGGCCGGATCAGCGTGACGCGGGACGGCGCGACCCGGCGGATCGCCATCATGAGCGACGTGTACAACTCAGGGGAGAGCGGCCTGCTGGGCCTGGCCGTCGACCCGGACTTCGCCACCAATCGGCGGTTCTACACGTGCCATGCCTGGACCGACGGCACGAACCACGACGTGCGGGTCGTGGCGTGGACGGTCGACGCGAGCTACACGACGGCGACGCGCGCGGCCAACCCGCTGTTCTCGGGGATCCAGATCACCACGGGCCGCCATGGCGGGTGCCGCCCGCGCTTCGGGGCGGACGGGTTCCTGTGGATCAGCACCGGCGACTCCGCCGTGGGCACCAACCCGCAGAACCTCTCGTCGCTGAACGGCAAGGTCCTGCGCGTCGACAAGATGACGGGCGCACCTGCGCCAGGCAATCCGTTCGCCGGGTCACGGATCTACACCTACGGCCACCGCAACGTGCAGGGACTCGCCCTGCGCGGTGACGGGCAGATGTACTCGGTAGAGCACGGCCCGGATCGCGACGACGAGGTCAACAAGTTGCGCGCCGGGGGCAACGCCGGCTGGGACCCGGTCCCCGCCTACAACGAGTCCGTGCCGATGACCGACCTGGCGAAGTTCCCCGACGCCATGCGGCCCGTGTGGACCTCCGGCTCCACCACGGTGGCGCCCTCGGGTGCGACCTTCGTCGCGGGTTCGGGATGGCGGTCGCTGAACGGCGCCCTGCTGGTGGCCTGCCTCAAGGGAGCGCAGCTGCGCGCCCTCACCCTCGATGCGGCGGGCGCGCTGGTGTCGGAAAAGGTGCTCGTCAACGACCAGGGGCGGTTGCGCACCGCCGTGCAGGGACCCGACGGCAGCGTCTACGTGGCCACCTCGAACGGGAACGGCACCGACAAGATCTTCCGTGTGACACCAAGCTGACGCGCCCGTCGGAGCCGGGTCGGCCGTAGGCTCCGCCGGATGCCGGACGTCGACCAGGAGTTCCTCGCCCTTCCCTTCCGGCGCCTGGCCGACGCCGCCCTCGACCGGGCCCGGGCCCTCGGGGCCACCTACGCCGACTTCCGGTTCGAGCGCAGGCGCGGCCAGACCATCAAGGTCCGCGACCGCAGCCTCGAGCGCCTCACCGACAGCGAGACGGTCGGCTACGCGGTGCGCGTCGTGCACGGGGGGGCCTGGGGGTTCGCCTCGGCCGTCGAGCTCACCGAGGACTCGGCTGCGGCCACCGCCGAGTCGGCCGTCGCCGTCGCCGCCACGCTGGCCCCGCTCAACTCCGAGCCGGTCGGGCTGGCCCCCGAGCCGGCGCACCGGGGGACGTGGGTCTCCTCCTACGACATCCACCCGTTCTCCGTCCCCGACGCCGACAAGGTGTCGTTCGTCACTTCGGTCAACGAGCGGCTCCTCGGGTCGGGCCGCGTCCGCCACGTCGACTTCAACGTGCGCCAGGTGCTGGAGGGCAAGTACTTCGCCGACCTCAACGGCTCCGATCTCGTGCAGCAGCGGGTGCGGGTCGACGGCGACTTCACGGCCGTGCGAATCGACGACGCCACCGGCTCGTTCGACACCATGCGGTCGTGCGCCCTGCCGTCGGGGCGGGGCTGGGAGCACGTGGCCACCGCCTACAGCTGGGCGGCAGAGGCCGACCAGGTGCCGGAGCTGCTCGAGGAGAAGATGGCCTCTCCGTCGGTCGAGCCCGGGCGCTACGACCTGGTGATCCACCCGACGAACCTGTGGCTGACCATCCACGAATCCATCGGCCACGCCACCGAGCTCGACCGCGTCCTCGGCTACGAGGCCAACTACGCGGGAACGTCGTTCGCCACGCTGGACAACCTGCACACCCTCCGGTACGGCTCGCCCGTCATGCACGTCACCGGCGACCGCAGCGTCGAGCACGGCCTGTCGACGGTGGGCTGGGACGACGAGGGCGTGGCCGCCCACGAGTGGGACCTCATCCGCGACGGGGTGCTCGTCGGGTACCAGCTGAACCGCCAGATGGCCCACAAGCAGGGCTTCGGGCACTCCAACGGCTGCGCCTACGCCGACTCGCCCGCCACCGTGCCGATCCAGCGCATGCCCAACGTGTCGCTCCGGCCGGCTGCCACCGACATCACCGTGGACGACCTCATCGGCGGCGTCGACCGTGGCCTGTACGTGGTGGGTGACAAGAGCTGGAGCATCGACATGCAGCGCTACAACTTCCAGTTCACCGCCCAGCGCTTCTACGAGATCCGCGGCGGCAAGCTGGGAGGCCAGCTCAAGGACGTGGCCTACCAGGGCAACACCACTGAGTTCTGGAACTCCCTGGAGGCGGTGGGCGGCCCCTCCACCTGGCTCCTCGGCGGTTCGTTCAACTGCGGCAAGGGACAGCCCGGTCAGATCGCCCCCGTGAGCCACGGGGCGCCGGCCGCCCTGTTCCGGCAGGTGAACGTGCTCAATGTCGCGTCGGAGACGTCCGGATGAGCCGGCCCCTGGCGGAGGTCGTGGAGCGAGCACTGTCCCTGTCCCGCGCCGACGACTGCATCGTGATCGGGTCGCAGAGCTCGACGGCCAACGTGCGGTGGGCCAACAACACCTCGACCACCAACGGGCTCAGCATCGGTACCGCGCTCCACGTGGTCTCGGTGCTCGGGGGGCGCGTCGGATCCATCGGGATCACCAGTCCCACCTTGGAGAACCTCGAGTCGGTCGTGCGCCGGTCGGAGGAGGCGTGCGACGGCCGGCCGGAGGCGGAGGACGCCATGCCGCTCCTGCCCGGCGACGGGGCGCCGGCGGGTTGGACCGAGCCGACGGCGGCGCCCGGCATCGGCGTGTTCGCCACGCTGGCGCCTGCGCTCGGTGACGCGTTCCGCCGGGCGGCGGGCGACGACATCCTGCTGTTCGGCTACGCCGAGCACGCGACCTCGACCACGTGGCTGGCCACGTCGACCGGGATGCGGCGTCGCCATACGCACCACGACGGCCGCCTCGAGATCAACGCCAAGACACCCGACTTCGCCCGGTCGTGCTGGGTGGGCCTGACGAGCCCCACCTTCGCCGACGTCGACGTCGACGCCCTGTACGACCATCTGGCCGAGCGGCTCGGTTGGACGGCCACCACCGTCGACCTGCCGGCCGATCACTACGACGTGCTCCTCGAGCCGTCGGCGGTTGCCGACATGCTGTACTACCTCTACGTGTCGAGCTCGGCCCGCGAGGCCGAGGAGGGTCGCACGGTCTTCAGCCGGCCCGACAGCGGGACCCGAATCGGCGAACAGCTCTACCCCGCGTCGGTGAACATCCACTCGGACCCTGCGGAGCCCGGCATCCAGGTGATGCCGTTCGTGCTGGCGTCGTCGTCGAGCAGCTTCGCCTCGGTCTTCGACAACGGGCTGGCGGTCGGACGCACGCAGTGGGTGCGCGACGGGGTGCTCGAAGCGCTGGTCTCGACGCGTCACTGGGCCGCCATCTCCGGCGGCGAGCCGCATCCCTACGTCGACAACCTCGTCCTCGATTCGCCGTCGGGCGCCGACCTCGCGGCCATGATCGCCGCCACCACGACCCCCACCCTGCTGGTGACGTGCTTCTGGTACATCCGCGACGTCGACCCCCAGACGCTGCTGCTCACGGGCCTCACGCGCGACGGCGTCTACCTGGTGGAGGACGGCAAGGTGCAGGGCGCGGTGAACAACTTCCGCTTCAATATGAGCCCCGTCGACATGCTGGCCCGCGTCGTGGAGATGGGCGCCACCGGGCCGGCGCTTCCCCGCGAGTTCGGCGACTACTTCCGCAACGCCCGCGTCCCCCCGCTGCGGGTGCAGCGGTTCAACATGAGCTCGGTCAGCCAGGCCACTTGACCCGGCGCGGCCCTATGCGGGGTCGAGCACCGACAGGACGAGGCCGTCGAGGATGTCGGCCTCGGACACGAGGCACGACCGGAAGTCGAAGTGGCGCATGATGGCCACCAGGATGGCGGCGCCGCCCACGATCACGTCGGCGCGCGCTTCCTCCAGCCCGGGGTTGTGGATTCGGTCGGCCCGCCGTTCGGTGGCCAGCGTCCGGAACACGTCCTCGGCCGCCGCCCGCGTGAGCTCGAAGTGGTGGATGCGCTCGGGGTCGTACTCGTGCAGGCCGATCTCGACGGCAGCCATGGTCGTGACCGTGCCGGCCAGCCCCACGAGGCGGACGGCCTCCTTCACCGCGGGCACCTCCCGCTGCACGTCGTCGAGGTGGGAGCGCATCACCGAGATGGCCTGCGAGAGCTCGAGCGCCGACGGTGGATCGCTGTGCAGGTACTTCTCCGTCATGCGGACGCAGCCGACGTCGACCGAGATCACTCCGACCGGTTCGGACGTGCCGGTCACGAACTCGGTGGACCCACCGCCGATGTCGACGACCAGGAACGGCCCTTCGTCCGGGTCGAGTCCCGTGGTGGCGCCCCGGAACGACAGTCGCCCCTCCTCCTCGCCGTCGAGCAACTCGGGGCGGCTGCCGACGGTCGCCTCCGCCGCGTCGAGGAAGTCCTCGCGATTCGTGGCGTCGCGCACCGCCGACGTGGCCACCATGCGCACCCGTTCCACCCCGTGCGCTTCGAGCGAGGTGCGGTACTCGGCCAGGACCGCCATGGTGCGGGCCAGCGCGTCGGGGTGGAGGCGCCGAGAGGCGTCGACGCCCTGCCCGAGCCGGGTGATGCGCATGCGGCGCTCGAGGGGGCGGCCGCGTCCGTCGCTCACGAGCAGGCGCGTCGAGTTCGTGCCGCAGTCGATGGCGGCGACCGGCGGCGAGGACACGGCGGAGCTCACGGCGGAGGCGCGCTGGCCAGCCGGTCGTGCACCCACCGGCCCACGGGATCGTCGCCGCCCGCCAGGTACCACGCGTAGTGCGCGTGGAGGCACTTCACGCCGCGCCTCGTCCCGCCCACGCCGCCGGCCGGTCTCGGCCCTGCGTGACCGGCCGCGATCTCGCCGTCGCGCTCGGCCGCGTACCGCCGGTGGGCGGCGTCGAGCAGGACCGGGTCCACTGCCGCCTCCGCCGCCCGCACTCCCCCGTCCGCCTCCAGGCGCGACACCGCCTCCCGCTCCGCCGCACCAACCAGCCAGAACCGGGTGGGCATGGGGGTCCCGTCGTCGAGCAGCGGGGCGTTTCGGATCACCACCGGCTCGCCACGGTCACCCCGCACGACGACGTCGTAGGCCGCCCGGGGGGCCCGGCCCAGGAGGGCCTCGACCCGATCGTGGTCGCTCAGCGGCTCACGACCTCCGGCCCCTTCGGCCGCTGCGTGCGGCCACGCGCGTGCGGCGGCGGCGACGGAGCAGCACCAGTCCCGCCAGGGCCGCGACGGCGACGGCGAGGGCCCGCAGACCCCCCTGGAGGGCCATGCGGGGCTCGGTCTCGCCAGCAGCCCCTCCCGCCGGGCTGCCGGGTCCGGCCGGTGCCTTCTTCGGCTTCTCCGGGAGCTCCTCGAAGGGCGGGCGGTCGGCGTCGTAGAAGTCGGATGCCCGGCCGCCGCCGTTGCCGCCGTCATCGTACGGGGGCACCTCAGCGGCGCCCGGCTCGGCGATGGGGTCGGTGGTGGGATCGGCGATCGGGTCGATGGTGGGATCCGTGTCCTGGTCGGTGATCTCCACGAGCGGGCCTCCTGGGATCGGGGGGTGGCTGCGGGTGGCTCCGGCACCCGACGCTAGTCCTGGCCGGGACGACGTCCGGACGACCGGTTTGCACCCCTCCGCTCGGCGGAACGTTCACCCCGGCGACGCGGCACAAATGTGGTGATGGCGTAAGATCGGTGCGAAACGTGCCGGCACGAGTCTGGACGACGATCGCATGAGAGAGCCCCGAAAGACGATCGAAGGACTGGCAGCCGAGATGGGCGTTTCGGTCGACGCCGCCATCGACGGGCTGGCCTACGAGTTGCGCACCATCCGCTCGCACCTTCCCAACCACGGCTCCTCGGGGGAGCTCACCCCCGGCACCCCGGGAGGCTGGAACGCCGCCATGTACGCCTACGACGAGGCGCTCGTGGTGGCCGCCAACCTGCTGCGGCTGCCCAATGCGCCGCCCCTCGACCTGTTCGTGGGCACCCGCCTGCTCACCCATCTCGAGCGGGCGCGCCTCGAACGGGGCCTGGCCGACGAGGGCGTCGACCTGCGCCCGCCGCTCGAACTGGGTCACGGCTGACCCTGCCGCGGCGGACGGCGCGTCAGCCCGCGGGTCGATCATCCGTGACGTTCGAGATCCGCCTCCAGCGGGCCCGCTGCATCGGCTCGAAGTGCTGCACCCACGCCGCCCCGGGCGTCTTCGCCCTCGACGACCAGCAGGTCGTCACCGTCGTCGACCCGGCCGGGGGGACCCGCGAGCAGGTGCAGCTGGCCGCCGACGAGTGCCCCACCGGAGCCATCTCGGTCGTCGACGGCGACCCGCCGGGCTGAGTCGGCTGTTCATGGGCCACCAACCGAGAGGCGAACCCGACGGTCACGACGACCGGCCTGCCCGGCGGGCGCGGCTTGGCCCGCCGGGCTGCGCCGATCCGGCTGGCGGGGGGGCGGTCCGAGCGCAGCGTGCCGGTGCAGCCGTCACCGCGGCCGGAGGGGCGGTCGTCACGGTGGTCCTCCTCGTCCTCGCCCTCGGCGCGGCCGGGCCCGCACCTGCCAGCGGGCAGCTGCTTCCCACGCTGCCCACGACGACCACCGTCGCTCCGCCGACCCAGCCCCCCACGACGGCGGCGCCCACCACCACGCCTGCGACCGCGCAGCCGGTGCCGACGGTGACCGCCGCCACCACGCCCACGACGGCCCGCCCGCGCACCACCACCACGACGGCACCGGCGTCGACGACGTCGTCCACCGAGGTGCCCACGACGCCCGCACCCACCACGGTGCCGCCCGAGACGACTCCGGTCACGACGGCGATCGGGCCCATCGAGGTCCGCCACGCCTCCTACCCGTGGCTGCCCCTCCTCGTCACACTCTGCGCCTTCGGCGCTGCGGTCGGGATCCTCGCCGCGCCCACCCTGGCGGAACGCGCCCGCCACCACCCGACGGCTACAGAGCCGGCCCGTGCGGTCGCCGCCACGAGGGCCCGCCTGGCCGGGCGCGTGCCTCCCTGGCGTCGCCCGGCCGCCCGCGACGACGTCCCCTCCGTAGACGGCCCAGGTCGCCCGGGCCGCCGGAACCGCCCCGAACGGTCGGACCCGGCGGCCACTGCCACGACGGAGCTTCGGCCCGCTCGTGGCGACGCCGAGGACGGGCCGGCCGGGACGCGGACCGGGGCGGCGCGAATCGCCGCCGCCGTCCGGCCCGATCCCGCTCCGCCAACCGCCTCCGGGAACGCCGCCCGGCCCGCGGGCGATCCCCCAGCCGGCGAGGCGGCGGGCGGCTCCCGGCGGGCGACGGGCGGGACGCCGGGCGGCGAGGCGGCGCCGGTCGGCGGGCCCCCGGGCGGCGAGGCGGCTGACGCCAAGGTGACCCGACGTGGGCCGCGCCTCGCCCGCACGGCCCGTCCCCCGCGTGCCCCGAAGCCGCCCCGGCCGCCGGTCGCGCCGTCGGCCGACCACGTCTGGGGCGCCGTGCCGGAGGGCCGGGTGCCGTCGGACGACCCTCTCGCCGATCGGCCGGACGTGGCCCGCCGCCCACCGCGCCGCTCCGCCAGGCAGAAGCCGGAGAACTGAGCGGGAACCACGGCGGCGCGCACATGCGTCCAACCGGCATGCGCAAACTCCTGACACTCGCCACCGGCGTGGGCATTGCCCTCGCTGCCGCCGTACTCACCGCAGGACCGGCCGCCGCCTGCGGGGGGCTGGTCGCACCGAACGGCACCGTCCGCCTGCTCCGTACGAGCACGCTGGCCGCCTACACGGCCGGTGTCGAGCACTACGTCACGTCGTTCCAGTTCGCCGGCGGGGGCGCCGAGGTCGGCTCCATCGTTCCCCTGCCTGGCATCCCCACCAAGGTCGAGCGAGGCGGCGACTGGACGCTCCAGCGTCTGCAACGCGAGACCCAGCCCGTGCTCGAGCGGTTCGCCGCCGACGGTGTCGCCCAGGCCGCCTCCGCACCCGAGGCCCAGGTCATCCTGGAGACCCGCATCGACGCGCTCGACGTTACGGTCCTGAAGGGCGGCGGCACGGCGGTGGGCGACTGGGCCCGCGAGCACGGCTTCGCCCTGACTCCCGACGCGCCCGAGGTGCTCGACTTCTATGCGAAGCGCAGCCCGATCTTCATGGCGGCCCGCTTCGACGCCACCGCTGCGCGCGCCGCCGGCCAGGGCATCGGCGACGGCACTCCGATCCACCTCACCATCCCGACCGACGCTCCGTGGGTCCCCATCAAGATCCTGGCCCTCGGCCGGGCCGAGCAGGAACGGGTCGAGGCGGACGTGTACCTGCTCACCGACGAGCGGCCCACACTCCTCGCCGGTGCCGGGCTGCGCACCGAGCGCAGCGAGGCGGCCTCGGCGTCGCTCCTCGACGACCTGCGCTCGGACAAGGGCATGGAGTGGATGCCCCGCGACATGCACCTCACCTATCTCCGCGTCGAGGGCACCCGTGACCAGCTCGACCACGACCTGGCCATCAGTCCCACCGGCGGGGTGCCCTCCCGCTTCGACTTCGACCGTGTGGTCGACGAGACGGCGACCGCCGCCCAGCGCCAGCAGCGCGACGATCAGCGCAACGCCGGTACCGGCCAGCCCGCCGGCACCAAGGGACCGCTGGCAGGCACGGGCGCCGACCAGTCCGGTGACGGGCCGGTGTGGCCCGCCGTCGCCCTCGGCGGCCTCGTCCTCGCCGGCGTGCTGATCGCCGCCAGGCGCCTCTCGTCGTGACTGCCGACACGCAGCGGTCCGGACGGGCCAGACCGCTCGCCTTCCTCGGTGCCCTCGTCGCTGTGGCGGTGGCGATCCCCGTCGGGATCGCCTCCGCCGGTCACGGGACTCCACCGCCGCCGGCCGGGCCCGTGACCATCCGGATCACGGCCTACCACAGCCGGTTCCTCCCGGCCTCGGTGGAGGTTGCGCCCGGTGCCCGCGTGCGGTTCGTCATCCGCAACGCCGATCCCATCGACCACGAGTTCATCGTCGGCGGTCCCGAGGTTCACCGCCGCCACGAGGTCGGCCGCGAGGCCCACCACCACGGCGAGGTCCCGGGCGAGATCAGCGTCCCGGCCGGCGCCACCGTCGAGACGGTGTGGACGGCGCCCTCGGAGCCAGGCCCGCTCACCTACGCCTGCCACCTCCCCGGCCACTTCGCCTATGGCATGGCCGGCACTGTCCACGTGGCGCTCTGACCGCCCGGCCGCAAGAAACCCTTGCGCCACAAGGGTTTTGGGTTGCTTTGCGAGTCGAACAGGTGTACGATGGAAGGGTGCTGGAGGCTCTGAAGGAGGCGCTGGACGGCGTGTAAGCCGGCGCCGCCACCCTGGGCGACGCCGACAGCATCATCGAGCTGCACCGCTGCCTGGCCCGGCTGGAGGCGGCCACCACGGTGGCCACCGCCGCCTTCGACGCCGGCGGCCAGTGGGGCGAGAGCGGAGCCCGCTCGGCACCGGCGTGGATGGCGGTGCGCTGCAGCGTGCCCAAGAGCGTGGCCTCCCGCCGGGTCCACCTGGGCCGGGAGC